>USKC01000024.1 GCA_900555195.1 uncultured Lachnospiraceae bacterium | reverse complement strand
AGTAACTAGAGTGAGCGAGGTTCTATTTCATACAATCTTGCCATTACCTTCTCCGGATACCTTACCGTCAGGCAGCCGCTCTTTGGATCCCAGGTATGGGACACATCCATGGCTTTCGGATAAGCGCAGCGCACCGTCAGTTCCCTGCCCTGGTACTCCGGCAGAGGCAGTTCACATGTCTCCTGCTCCCCTCCCCTTCTCCATACGGCCAGATAACTCTTTTTCTCTCCTCTCATGCCCAGCGCGGCCCAATGATCTCTGTATCCGCTAAATCCCAAAGGCCAGAAAGGAAGCGCCCTCTTCCTGTCTTCTCTCGTTTCCTTATAATAGGAAATTGCCTCCCGAATCAGTGCCTGAGATTTCTCTCCCAGCCGGAACAGATGTCCGCTCTGATGAATGCGCAGCAGCAGCACATTCACCATGTTGAAGATCGTCTCCTCCTCATCTGACGGGGTGAGCGGATAGGACCAGACCGCCGCCTGTTCCGGCGTAAGCGCCAACGGCGCATTGACCGCGATGGTGGCATACATCTTGTAGTCTTCCATGTCACTGGTTGACTGCACGCTGTGTCGTTTCAGCATCGCATAATCCATGCGCATGCCGCCGCTTCCACAGTTCTCAATCACCAGGCCGGGCCATCTGGCAAAAATTCCATCCAGCCAGGACAAATAAGCCCTGCTGTGTTCCAACAGCCCATCTCCCGGGCTGTCCGCATCCCGATCCGTTCCGATACCTGGTTCAATGTTATAATCCATCTTGATATAGCCGACCCCATATTCTTCCACCAGCCTGCGGATAACGTCCGTAGCGAACTTTCTCACCTCCGGGTTCCTGTAATCCAGCTGATATCGGGTCTTCTCTCTGACCCGCTTTCCATGGCGCATGAAGAACCAGTCGTCCGGCTTCTCTTTCGCCAGCGGGCAATTCAGCCCCATCACTTCCAGCTCCAGCCACAGACCAGGGATCATTCCCTTCTGCCTGATATAAGCGAGCAGGGAAACAAGCCCTTCCGGGAACTGCGGCGTGCAGGGAAAACGTTCCTCAGACGGCAGCCACTCTCCCACGTTGCCCCACCATTCCCCCGCACTGTACCAACCGCAGTCAATGCAATAATATTCGCAGCCGCAGGATGCCGCCATATCGATCAAAGGCAATTCCTCTTCCGTAGTGGGCCTGCCCCACAGGCAATTCATATAATCATTGAAAATGACCGGCATTTTCTCATTGTCTTCATTCTGTCTGCGGATTCTCCTTCTGTATTTCGTCAGCTCCCGAACCGCAGCGTCCGCCCCGCCCCGCGTGAAGGATACGCTCACCGGCACGCTGACAAAACGATCCTGTGTGTTCAGTTCTTTATACCAGTGCGCATACAGCTGTGTGGGACCGGCCGCTTTCAGATAGAGCATCCCGGCATGCTCTCCGATCTCCCAGTGCCAGGAACCATTGTGTTCAATCTGCCAGGTCAGACAGCTCCCCTCTTTCCTGTCCTCCAGGATGCCGAGCGGCAAATATTCTTTTGTAGACCAGGCGCCCGTGTTGGTAATGGAAATGATTTTAGAACTATTATATCTGCCGGCTGCCTGAGAGGCGGTAAGCCCCAATTCCGAAAGCCGATAACTTTTCCACCCCAGTTCTTTCTGCCAGCCATTATGCACCAAATGCAGGCGGTAACGTTCCTCATAGGGCTCCGTATCCGGCCTGTCAAACCCGTGCAGGGAAAAAGAACTGACCGCTTCCAGCCCCTGTATTTCATCTCCTTCGTTCTGAACCTCCGTATAGCAGGTAAACGTCCTGAGTCCATCATAGAACTGATAATACAGCCGGACATTTACTCCCTGTTCCTCATCCTCCAAATGGAACACATACAGGCTGCCTTCTTCCTTTCTGATCTTCTCATACTCCCGAAACACCAGCCGCATTCCGAGCGATGTATGTACCATCTGATTCCCAAGCCGATCCTCCGGGCAGTTCTCCCCCGTCAGCACCGCTTCCACAGGCACATATTCCGCCAGAACGGCTTCTTCCATTTCTTCTTCCGCCCGCACCGTTTGTTCTGTGTCCGTCACCGCGAGCAATAAAAGCCGTCCCTTCCCTGTCACTCCAAACCGCAGGCACAGGCCGTTTTCCTGAATTTCAATCATGCGCATAGGAACCCTTCCTCCTTCTGATGTGGCTTACTGTCACATCCATTGTACTGCCGGACGGCAGAAGCGGCAAGGGTGCAGTTGTGGCCGACAACAGCGTGTTGGGCTGTAATTTATCAAGCCCCACTTGCTTTGCCCTGTCGGGTAGTATATACTGAAACAGGCAGCATATTGATATGTGCCGTCTGTACGCGGTGATAAATAATTCAGGAAGGTATTCTTTATGATTCGTTTTATTCTTTTGGTAATATTTGTTGTCCTGTTTCTGATCCTGAGCATTCCGATCCTGATTGTGGAATGGATCATTGGCAAGTTTAATATGGATATCAAAAACCGCAGCAGCCTTGCCATCGTCAACTGGGCGTTCCGCTGGTGTCTGCGTCTTGCCGGCACGAAGGTCACCTGTATCGGGTTGGAGCGGGTGCCCACGGACCGGCCGGTTCTCTACATCGGCAATCATCGCAGCTATTTTGACATCCTGCTCACCTATGTCCGCGTGCCGCGCCCTACGGGCTATATCGCGAAAATCGAGATGGAAAAGATCCCCCTTCTCTCTAACTGGATGAAAAACCTCCACTGCCTCTTCCTGGATCGCAAGGATCTGAAGCAGGGGGCCAAGATCATTGTGACCGCCATTAATAAGGTGAAATCCGGCATCTCCATCTGTATTTTCCCGGAAGGGACGCGCAACAGGGTGGCGGACACCTTCCTTCCTTTTCATGCGGGCAGCTTCAAAATCGCTGAAAAAACCGGCTGTCCCATCGTCCCGATGGCGCTGAATAATGTGGGAGACGTATTTGAAGATCACATTCCAAAGGTGAAAAAGACCCATGTGGTTCTCGAATATGGAGAACCTATCTATCCGGAAAAGCTCTCCAAGGAAGAAAAAAGACGGCTGGCAGATATCACTTTGGAGCGGATTAAAGAGATGTATTTTAAGAACAAAGAACTGGTATAAAAAATAACGGCATGCCTTTTTCAGCACGCCGTCATTTTTTTCATCAGCTTCTCCATGTATCGAGCAGCCTCCGATACTTCTCATATGCTTCTTCCCAGCGTTCTCCCTCTCCTGGCTCATATCTCCTGATATCCTCTGAAGCGCGGATGAGCCTGCGCCCTTCCTCAATGCCGGCAATGCTTCCGTCCGCCATGAGCTGGATAACGGCGTTGCCGTAGACCGTGGCTTCCACCGGCCCGGCACAGACCGGACGATGGCAGGCGTTTGCCGTAAACTGGCACAGCTGCGCGCTCTGCGTCCCTCCCCCCACCATGTGGATGATCGGGTAGCCCTTCCCCGTACACTCCTGGATTTCCTCCAGCGTAAGCCGGTACTTCAAGGCCAGGCTTTCATTGATGCAGCGCACAATCTGCCCCTCATTTTGCGGCACTTTCTGGCCGGTCCGCTCACAGAACGCGCGGATCCTGCGCGGCAGGTTTCCGGCCGGAACGAATTCCGGCGCATCCGGATCGATCAGGCTCCGGAAGGGTTCTTCCGCTCCGGCCAGTTTTTCCAGTTCCCCAAAGCCGTATTCCCTTCCCTCCCGCCGCCACTGACGCCGGCTCTCCTGAATCAGCCAAAGCCCCACGATATTCTTAAGGAAACTAATCCTTCCTCCCATTCCGCCTTCATTGGCGATATTGAGCGCTGCGCTTTTCTCCCCGATCACCGGTTCTTCCAGTTCCGTCCCGAACAGGCACCAGGTTCCGCAGCTGATAAATATGAAGTCTTTCTCCTGTGTGGGAACCGCGGCCAGAGCGCATTGGGTATCATGCCCTGCCCCGGAGACAACCTGCATGGGCTCTACGCCCAGTTCCTCGCAGATCTCCGGAAGAAGGCTCCCCAGTTTTCTCCCTCCATCCGTCACCGGACCGAACAGGCGCGAAGGCACTCCCAGGCCGTCTAGCACTTCCTTTGACCACTGCCTGGAACGCGCATCCAGAAGCTGTGTGGTGGATGCTGCAGAATATTCCCAGCTCTTCTTTCCACACAGATAATAATGAAACAGATCGGGCATCATCAGCAGGCTGTCCGCCCGGTCCAGAAGTTCCCTGCGGTGCAGGGACAGATACAGCACCTGAAACGCCGTATTGATCTCCATGAACTGGTTGCCCGTGATGGCATAGAACCGTTCCCGATCCAACAGTTCAAAGCTTTTCTCCAACATGCCGCTAACTCTGCCATCCCGATAATGCACCGGATTCTCAAGCAGATAGCCGTCCTTGTCCAGCAGCCCGAAGTCCACGCCCCAGGTGTCCACGCTGATGCTTTCCACCGGCCCGAAATCCTTCGCTTTCAGAATTCCCTGCTTGATCTCGTAAAACAGCCGGAGGAAATCCCAGTACATCGTCCCTCCAAGGAGAACCGGATCATTGGAAAACCGGTGCAGTTCCTCCACCCGGATCCGCGTCCCGTCATATGCGGCCAGCATCACCCTGCCGCTGGAAGCTCCCAGATCAACGGCCAGCACTTTTTTCTCTTCCATAAGCGGCTCCTTCCTCTCTTCACCCATGCGGCAGGTTTTATTCCGCTGCATGGGTGACACAGCGCCTATTTGGTCGCTGGCCACGCAGCAAGTGCGTGGCCAGCGTGTGACATGTAACCTTATTTGTACAGCGGGCCATATGCTGCACAGGCCCGGTAGTCCTGTCCTTCTTTATCCATTCCGAACGCATTCCAGGCAGAAGGGCGGAAGATCTTCTCTTCCGGAACATTATGCATACATACCGGAATCCGCAGCATGGAGCACATGGTGATCAGATCCGCGCCAATATGCCCATAGCTGATCGCTCCATGATTGGCTCCCCAGTTATTCATCACATCATATGCCGTAGCGAACGCGCCTTTTCCCGTCGTTCTTGGTGCAAACCAGGTGCACGGCCAGGTATAATCCGTCCGCTTCCACAGCTTGTCGGTCACATCGGCTGGGAGCTTCACAGTCCAGCCCTCCGCGATCTGAAGCACGGGTCCCAGTCCCTTCACCAGATTCAGCCGGATCATGGTAACGGGCATCTCTTCCTCCGTCACAAAGCGGGAGGAATAACCGCCTCCGCGGAAGTAGCCGAAGTCTGCCTCATTCCAGGTGGTGGCGGCCAGGATCGCCTTCTGATCTTCTTCCGTCACCTCATACCAGGGCTTCATCACGCCGTTTCCGTTCGCATCCTTCGCCTGTCCGTTGGCATCCAGGCAGGCCGCCCCTGAATTAATCAGATGGATGAAACCGCCCGCTTCCTTCGCAACTCCGGTCAGTTCATAGCCGGTGGCCTTCTTCACCGCTTCCGGGCTCCAATAGGTGCGCACATCCGCAAAAATCTGCGCCCGGTTGGTCAAAAGCTTCATGAACAGCATGCCCAGCCCGTTGAGCACATCATTCTCCGTGGCCAGTATGTAAGGCTCCCTGGCGCCGTTCCAGTCGAAGGAGGTATTCAGCATGGCTTCCGCAAAGTCCCCGTTGGGATAGAAGTCTGTCCACTGTCTCTGTCCCTGGAATCCGGCAGCAATGGCGTTGTGCCCCACCATTTCTTCCTCACGGCCTTCCGGAAGTTTCTGGTTTCCGTTCATCAGATCCTTGATGATACACATCATCTTCACCACGAACTCCCAGTCTGCGTCCTTCTGCTCCCTGGTTTTCTGTACGCTTTCCGGATTTTTGTCAAAGCCCTCGATGCAGTTTGCGCGCGTCCAGGCAAGCGCCTTTTCAAATTCTTCTTTATCATAAATGCCTTCTGTCATGCGGCGGATAATCTCCACCTCATCCACAGATTCCACACGCATTCCCAGATACTCTTCAATGAATGCCGGATCGATGATGGAACCGCCGATCCCCATACAGATCGAGCCGATCTGCAGATAGGATTTGCCGCGCATGGTGGCCACAGCCACAGCAGCCCTGCCGAAACGCAGCAGCTTTTCCCTCACATCCTCCGGAATATCCGTCTCATCCGCATCCTGCACGTCATGGCCATAGATGCCAAAAGCAGGAAGCCCCTTCTGCGCATGGGTCGCCAGCACGCTCGCCAGATACACCGCACCCGGACGCTCCGTTCCGTTGAATCCCCACACGCCCTTGATGGTCTTGGGATCCATATCCATCGTCTCCGCCCCATAGCACCAGCAGGGTGTCACGGTCAGCGTGATGTCCACTCCCTCCCTGCGGAACTTATCCGCGCAGGCTGCCGCTTCTCCCACACGTCCAATGGTGGTATCCGCGATCACCACCTTCACCGGTTCTCCGTTGGAATAGCGCAGATTCTCCGTAAACAGCTTCGCTGCTGCCCTGGCCATGTTCATCGTCTGCTCTTCCAGCGACTCGCGCACTTTCAGATATCCCCTTCTGCCGTCAATCGTCGGCCGGATTCCGATCACCGGATACGCCCCCACATATCTGTTTTCTGCCATCTTTTCCCTCTCTTTCTGCCGCCCAGGCGGCCTGACCTGTTAAGAATCCTGCCGCTGCGGGCGGATGCTCTGCTTTCCGAAATGTTTCCCCGTTGAACGTCGGAAGCCAAAGGCACAGCCTGCGGCCGGATCGTTGTCTTCGTATAGGATCAGTATAGCATTGCCGGGTCACTGTTTCCTGTGTTATAATGGCAAAAAATATAATAATATTCACCTCCAGAAGGAGGAATCCTCTTATGCACTATTTGGATTATAATGAAAAAATCACCCACGGCACTCCGGCGTTCCCCATCGCCTATTACCATGTGAATGAGCGGCATCCAAGGTACAACATGCCCTTTCACTGGCACAGGGAGATGGAATTGATCCGCATTCTGGAAGGGCGTCTGGACATCTATCTGGATGCGGAACATCTGGATGCAGGGCCCGGAGACCTCATTTTAATTGAAGAGGGCATCATTCACGGCGGGACGCCCTCCGGCTGCGTCTATGAATGCGCGGTTTTTGATCCGGGCCTTCTGGCCCATACCGACGCCTGCAAGCGCTACTTCCGTCTTATCAGCCGGCGCCGCATCCAATTATATAACTATTTTCAGGCTGATTCTGCTTCAAGCGCTCCCCTGCTGGAGGCTTCTGCCGTCCTGTTTTCCTCCCTGCGGTATCCCCATGCGGGAAGCGAACTTCTCACGCTGGGCGCGCTCTATGCGTTCTTCGGACATCTCTTCGAGAATGAGCAGTACGTTTCCTCTCCGGATGCTTCTTCCACCTTTCCCCGGAAACTGGATCCCCTCAAGCCCGTGCTGGAGTATATCGATGCCAACTACGCCTCTGCCATCAGCCTGGCTGATCTTTCCCGACTGGCAGGGATGAGCCCGAAATATTTCTGCCGGTATTTCCGCGCCGCCATTCACCGCACCCCCATGGACTATTTGAATTATTACCGCATCGAACGCGCCTGCCACATTCTCACCTCTTCGGAGCTTCCCATCACAGAGGTTGGCTATCAGTGCGGCTTCAACGATGGCAGCTATTTCGTTAAAACCTTTCGGAAATACATGGGCATCACGCCCAAAGCCTATTCACGGCTTCATTGAACCGGCCTGGTTCCCAGGTGGCGTTCCGGCCAAACGGCATCCATTCTTCTGAATTTACACGATTTTTTCTTGACATCCTCCGGCAGCGTTCTATAATAATAAACGCAGATAGTTTCAAAAGGAACAATTTGTTCATCAATGAAAAGTTAACTCTCCCGCAGCTTGCCGCGGGGTATTTGCCCTCTTGCGCCCTTCACCGAGCAGACACACAGGCGCGTCCGCTCGTCTCACAGTCCGCAAGAATCCATCATTCTTTTCTTATCAGGGGATAAAGACAGACAGAAACATGAAGGAGTGAACGATTATGAATGAAGAAAAAGATTTTCTTGGAACGGAGCCGATTGGAAAGCTCCTGGTAAAACTGGCGGTTCCTACGGTAGCCGCACAGATCATCAACATGCTCTATAACATCGTGGATCGAATTTATATCGGCCATATCCCTGAGGTGGGGGCGGCGGCCCTGACCGGTGTAGGCGTATGTATGCCGTTAATCATGATTGTATCCGCATTCGCGGCCTTTGTAGGCTACGGCGGGGCCCCCAGAGCCTCCATTGCCATGGGCCGCGGCGACCATGAAGCAGCGGAACGGACGCTCGGAAACTGCTTTACCATGCAGATTATCGTCTCCGTCGTGCTGACCGCAGCCCTGCTCCTGTGGAACAGGGATTTTCTTATGGCCTTTGGCGCCAGTGAAAATACCATCGACTATGGCGTTGCTTATATGAACATCTACGCGATCGGAACGATTTTTGTGCAGCTCACGCTGGGAATGAATGCCTTCATCACCGCACAGGGATTTGCCAAGACGGGCATGCTGTCCGTGCTCATCGGCGCTGTGGCCAATATCATTCTGGATCCGGTGTTTATCTTTGGCTTTGGAATGGGCGTCCGCGGTGCAGCGCTGGCCACAGTTCTTTCTCAGGCCCTTTCCTGTATTTGGGTTCTTGCCTTCCTGTTCGGCAAGAAAACGCATCTGCAGATCCGCCGGAAGTATATGCCCCTGAAGGCCAATGTGATCCTGCCCAGCCTCGCGCTCGGCCTTTCCACCTTCATCATGCAGGCCAGCGAAAGCGTGATCTCCATCTGCTTTAACTCTTCCCTGCTGCGCTATGGCGGTGATATCGCCGTCGGCGCCATGACCATCCTCACCAGCGTCATGCAGTTCGCCATGCTCCCTCTGCAGGGACTTGGCCAGGGCGCCCAGCCCATCATCAGCTACAACTACGGCGCCGGGAATGCCGGCCGGGTTAAAGCGGCTTTCAAACTGCTTTTAAAATCCAGCCTTTTCTATTCCACCCTCCTGTGGCTGTGCGTCATGCTCTTCCCTCAGGTATTTGCGGCTCTCTTCACCTCGGATGCCGCTCTGCTTGAATATACCCAGTCCGCTCTGCGCATCTATATGGCCTGCCTGCTGCTCTTCGGCATACAGATAGCCTGTCAGATGCCCTTTAACGCCCTGGGAAATGCCAAAGCATCCATCATCGTGGCTGTGATGAGAAAATTTATCCTGCTCATCCCGCTCATTTATATCTGCCCTCAGATCTATACCGCCGATCAGGCAAAAGCGGTATATATGGCGGAGCCGATCGCAGATTTTCTGGCGGTTTCCTTTACGGCAGTTCTCTTCATCTTCCAGTTCCGAAAGGCCCTGGCACACATTTCTGGCGGCAATCAGAAAGAAGAAAACTGCTGATTCGGGAAGCCCCTTTCATACGCTTTCCGTTCCTTTTTACAGCGAAACGGTTCAGGCTGCCCTGAACCGTTTTGCTCTTATTTTTTAGAGGAAAGATATTCCACCACTTTTTCAAATCCCATACCGTGGGAGGCTTTGATGAGCACCGTATCTCCAGCTTCCAGCAGTCCGTCTATTTCCGTCAGGAGAGACTGTCTGTCAGGAAAATGGTACAGTTTGCAGGAATCGGCTCCCGCCTCTTTCTGTGCCGCGAGGGCTCCTTCATACATGGATGCGCACAGCGTTCCCACGCAGATCAGGCAGTCCGTTCCATGTTCCACCGCATAGCGTCCCACCTGTTCATGCAGTTTCTTTTCTTCCGTTCCCAGCTCAAACATATCCCCGAGAATGGCTACCCTGCGGCCGTCGCCCTGCATCAGCAGATCCAGCGCCGCTTCCGTGGAGACAGGATTGGCGTTATAACAGTCGTCGATCAGAACCTTATCCTCCAGCTGCAGGATATGGCTTCGTCCGCCAACTCCCTCTACCCGCGCGATTCCTTCTGCGATCTGTTCCTTTGAAAGCCCCAGGAGTTCGCCCACCGCAGCCGCGGCAAGCGCATTATAAACCATATGCTCTCCGGGCAGGGGAATGCGCACAGCAGCCTCCCATCCATGGCCATGAAGCATCGCTTCACTTCCAAGCAGCCCCTTGCTTTGAATGGAATCCGCATACAGATCCGCTTCTTTTCCAGCTCTGATGCCAAAACGAACAGGCCTCTTACCTTTGATTTCTCCCAGCGCGCCGAGCAGATCATCGTCTGCATTCACGCACACGCTCCCATTCTCATTCATATAGTCGAAAATCTCCGACTTCGCTTTCAGGATCCCTTCTCTGCTGCCCAAATATTCCAAATGGCACTGGCCGATATTCGTCATCACACAGATATCCGGCCGGGCAATGCGGCTTAAGTTGTGCATCTCTCCGAAATGGTTGATGCCCATTTCAAGCACTGCCACCTGCGTATCCTCAGGCATGGCGAGAATGGTCAGAGGAACGCCGATTTCATTGTTATAATTCCCCTGCGTCTTATGCACTCTGTACTTCTGCGCCAGCACAGAGGCCACGCATTCCTTGGTGCTGGTCTTTCCCACACTTCCTGTGATACCGACCACCTTCACAGGAAGCTGCAGCCTGTAATATTCTCCAATGCGCTTCAGCGCCTCCAGGCTGTCCTCCACCAGAATGCAGGGCCCCGCCGGATGCTCCGGCAGCTGTTCGCACACCACGCCCAGCGCGCCCTTGGCGAACACATCAGGAATGTAACGGTGCCCGTCCGTCCGTTCCCCTTTCACCGCAAGAAACAGGAAATCCTTCTCAACCTTCCGGGAGTCAATCACAACACCGGCCGCTTCCTGTTCTGGCAGCGCTCCATCAAAGACCAGCTTTCCCCCACAGGCTTCTGCCAGTCTTTCCAAAGTCATATTTTTCATTTTTACCTCCATGCCGAAGCGTTTTACGCTGAGGCACGCGCGCCAAACCTCCAGTTTGGCGCTGCGATAACGGGATTTGCGACGCTTCGGCGCAAATCCTGATTGGAAAATGCGCTATCAGGCGCATTTTCCAATCTTCTCTCCATGCCGAAACTTATGCTTCTTCCATTGCCAGGCGAAGGATCCATTCGCACAGATCCTCAAAACCGATCCCGATCGCCTGCGCTTCCTGAGGGATCAGAGAGGTAGGCGTCATGCCGGGCAGCGTATTGGCCTCCAGACAGTATACCTCGCCCTTTCCATCCATCATGAAATCCATCCGCGCATAACATTTCAGCCGCAGCACGTCGAATACCTTCTCCGCAATCCTGCGGATTTCCATCTCCTTCTCCTCCGGCAGATCAGCCGGACAGGTCTCTATCGTGCTTCCCGCCTGATATTTGTTCTTATAATCATAGAATCCGTTGAGCGGAGCGATCTCAATCACCGGCAGGGCCTCCCCTCCGATCACCGCACAGGAGAATTCCCTTCCTTCAATATACTGCTCCACAATCGCCTCTTCATCATATCTGAACGCTTCTTCCAGCGCGCTCTGATATTCTTCCTCCGTTCTGGCAATCGCCACGCCCACGCTGGAACCGCCGCGGCACGCCTTCACCACACAAGGCAGGCCGATCCCTTCCTTTTCCCGGAGTTCTCCGGCTCCTGCAGGGTTTCCTTCCATCTTTTTCGCCAGTTCCTCTTTATAAATATGTATCCCGGCCGGGGTCGGAATGCCGTGAAAGGCGAACAATTCCTTTGCCAGGCTCTTATCCATGGCAAGGGCTGAACTGACATAATCCGTACCCGTATAGCGGATCCCCAAAAGATCGAATGCCGCCTGTACCTTGCCGTTCTCTCCGTCTTCTCCATGCAGCCCCAAAAACACCACGTCCGCCATCTGACAGATCTCCAGAACGCCCGGGCCGAAGAAACTCCTTCCTCCGTCCTTTCGCAGGGCTTTGATCTTGGAAATGTCCGGATTGCTCTCCCCGATGCCTCCAATGTTCTCCGCCCAGTCGCAGTCCCTCTCAAATATATCCGCATACTCCCCTTCATATCCCAGGTAAACATCCAGAAGGATCGCCTGATGCCCTTTTTTCTTCAGCGCCTTGTATATCATCCTGCTCGAACTCAAGGAAACATCTCTTTCCGTGCTGATTCCTCCGCCTAATACCACAATCTTCATCCTATCCTCCATTCCGGAGACTCACAATCTCCGCCTAAACATACGCCGTCCGAACCCACGCCTGAACCCGAAGCGGCACATTTTCTACATTCTATCATATCTCCTTCAATTATAAAATGCATAAAGTGCCCCTTTTTAAGCGGTCAGTGTCATCCCCGCGCAGACGGCTCGCCTGGAACCTGCTGCTTTGCCTGCTCCAGGCAGGCCGCCTGCGCGGGGATGACACTGTAAGCGCCCCTGCCCCATGGGCAGAAGGCGCTTCCGGATGCAACAAGGATTCAGCTTAAACGATTCAGAGGGTTCACCGGCTCTCCGTCCTTGGTGAGCTTAAAGTACACATTGCTGCCCTCCACGCTGTAGTACCTGGTGGGTGCAGCCACCCTGCCGATGATTTCTCCCGTGGTCACGATATCTCCCTCTGCCACGGTCAGATCCGTCATCTGCCCATAGGTGAGTTCATATCCGTCTCCCAGATTCATCACAACGGTCGTTCCTGTCTGCGGATCCTCATATACGGAGGTTACCTGGCCGTCAGCGGCTGCCGCAATCCCTTCTCCTTCTGTGGCGGCGATTACGATTGCCGGGCTGTATTTGTACTGCTGCAGGGTTGCGAAATATACGGTCTTATCCATGCTGTAATTAACCAGCACATTTCCCACAATCGGCCATACCAGCGTATCCGATTCGGTGAAATCCAGCACCGGGGAGGTGTTCATAGCTTCCTCTTCTTCTCCCTCTCCCACAAGCGCTTCATCGGCGTTCGCCGCAAGAACTTCCTCTTCTTCCAAGAGAGCCTGTTCCTCTTCTGCAGCAGCGGCCTGCTCTTCATCTGCAGCGGCCACATCTTCCGGCGCCTCTCCGGCGTCAGATGCATCCGCTGTTAGTGCCGCATCCGCAGCCTGGCTCTCCAAGTTTTCTGCGGCTGCTACATCCGCTTCTTCGGTCTGTGCCGCAAGATCCGCATCTCCTGCCGTACTTCCCAGCATATTCAGGCCAGGGTTGTCCACGTTGCCGGAGTTGGCTTCCTGGAAGCTCGGGTCATAATCCAATTCCCCCTCCACCACTTCTCCGGCAGCTTCCCCAGCCGTTCCATCCTCCGCAGAAGCCACCCCATCTTCTTCCAGGGCTGTGAAATCCACGATGTTGCTTTCTTCCTCCTCAGATACGCTATTGCGCACATACAGCCCCGTTACCGTGAGCGCACCCAGAACCAGGCAGCTGGAGGCCAGCATGATTGCCTTTTCTTTTCTAAAGCTTGATCTCCTTCTTCTCATAGGTCCTTCCTTCTCTCCTATCACATTTTGGCAGGCGCCAATTATCAGTTGAATTCCTTCAAGCTTAGTTTTGCCGTTTTCTTCCCCTTTATTCAGTTTTTACATGGATTCGGACACGGTTATATTTTTTGAATCTGCGCGCCTTCAAAAAAAATTTTTAATAAGGACAGATAATCTTCCCCTTCCTTCGCCCTTCTGTTTGCCTCTGACTGGCAGAAGCCGAGCCCATGCCCCACGCCGAAGCTGTTCAGCACAATCCTGCCGTTCTCCTCCTTTATGGTAAAGCAGGAGGACGGCAGGCCGAAAAGGCTGCGGAAGGCCTCTCCCGATATGGCCGTCTCCCCATACTCCACATATAAAACGTAATCTGCGCTGTCCCGGACCAATGTTACTTTTCCTTCCGCCGCGCTCCCCAGCGCATCCCAAAACGCATCTTTTTCCACAACAACGCTGTTGCTATAGGATGCGTCCTCCACATCATGGCTGCAGTCCACACTGACCAGATATTCATATCCTTCTCCCAGCACTTCCAGTCCGTCCCGCGTGCGCCCGGCACTCAGCCTGAAATAGGCCGGCTCCAGCAGATTTCCATCCTTTATAAGAACCATTCCCTGCGTTTCCGATACTGCCGAAGCGATCGCGTCCTGGTTCTCCTCGAATGCCTCCCCCCAAAGTTCCCTGCGCTCTTCCATATCCAGATAGCTCTGGCCAATCTCTTCCGCCCGCACCCAGTTTACAGAAGTATCTTTCCTCTCCTCCCACGCTTTTTGGGCAAGCGTGCGAAGAATGATTGCCTGTGCTTTCAATGTCTCTTTTTCACTGGTTGCGGAAATGCTTGCCGCAAGGGCACCTTCCACATATGCTTCCATAGGCAGACGGATCTCCCCCGCATGTTCTTCCAGGAGCACCATCCGTTCGCCCTCTTCTTCCGGCAGCTGCACGGTCTGCCGATCCGTCTTTCCCCCAAAAAGCAGGCTGCACGCATAAGGAAGCAGCAATAAAAATAAAAGTACCGCGCAAAGATCCCACATTCTCCCTCTTCGCGCGGTACGTTCCATTCGGCCGGGCAGAACAGACGGCGTTCTCGTCCCCGGCCTCTTTTTTCTTATAAAATTCTTGTCCATAGGCGCCTCCGGTCATACTCCGGCATTGGAAAGTGGTTATTCCATTCTATGCGCCCATGCGCCGTGCCATTCCTAATAACCGATTCCTGCTTCGCCATCCGGCCCGGCATGCCCGCCTGTACCGTCCGGTCTTTCTCACGCAGGCCTTCCTTCTTGCGCAGGCCTTTATTCTTGTGCAGTCCTTTATTCTTTCGCAGGCCTTTATCCGTCCACCCGATTATAATTAATCAGGCAGCCGTCCAGAATGATCTGGCGCTCTTCCCTGGTCAGTTCTCCAAGGGTCAGGGTGAAGGGATGCAGCCCGTCTTCCTTTACCACATATGCGGTAATCTCATCGCAGGCATCCTCCACAGCTTTTCTGATTCCAGGCAGATAGAGGTAATCCTTGTTCGTAAACGGAAGTTCTCCTTCCCCGATCAGGAACGGAAGCATGCCCCAGTTGATCAGGTTGGAACGATATCTCTTCGTCGCATACTCGTTCGCGATATTCGCCCAGCCTCCCAGCACCTTCTGGCAGCTGGCCGCCTGTTCCCTGGCAGAACCATCTCCCGGTTTCACGGCAAAAATCGTAGAACCAAAGCCCAGTTTCTTTTCATCCGTCCATTCATCCCGGGTAAGTTCTGCGAATTCTTTCCCGATCGTTTCCAGAATTCCTTCCAGTTCAGGCTTGGCTTCCAGAGGGGAATTTCCTCCCATCAGCGCTTTCTGCGCCTGCTGGATATCCTTTGCCAGTCCCACATAAGCGGGATCCTTTCTGGAAAGGGTGAACTCCGCCAGTCCCAGGGGATTGGAACGGTAGGAAGAAGTCTCACCGGACGGGATCAGTTCGTCCGTGGTGGTCACCGGATCATGGATCTCAGATACCACGCGCAGCACCAGATTCTCAGGAAGTGCGCACATCTCCGGCCAGTCCTTGATGTTGGGTCCGAGCTGAATCTCCACATCCGGATCCGCCACGCCCTTGGAATCAAAGACACGGTTCGCATAGATATTGGCATCAAAATGATATTTATATTTGCCGAATTCTCCGTCAAATTCCGTAGCAGGCGTCAACACGCCTCTGTTGGCTGCCGTAGCCGCGATGGAACGCGCATCCATGAGCGCAACGGAAGCGATCTGTCCGCTCTGCAGCTTGCTCCCTTCCCTGTTGGGGAAGTTGCGGGTGGAATGGCGGATGCTGAACGCATTGTTGGCCGGCGTATCCCCCGCGCCGAAGCAAGGGCCGCAGAATGCGGTCTTCATAACCGCTCCCGTCTCCAGGATGGTCGCAGCCGCTCCGTTCTTAATCAGCTCCATATAGATGGGCATGGAAGCGGGATATACGCTCAGGGTGAACGCATCTGAACCGATATCATGTCCCTTCAGGATATCCGCAGCAGCGCAGATATTCTCAAATCCGCCGCCCGCGCAGCCCGCGATGATCCCCTGCTCCACATGGAATTTGCCGTCTCTGACCTTATCCATCAAGGAATACTCCACGGCACCGTCCAGGCTCACGGCCGCTTTCTTCTCCACATCATGCAGAATATCCGTCAGGTTCGCATTCAATTCTTCAATCGTATAAGTATTGCTGGGATGGAACGGCATAGCGATCATGGGACGGATGGCGGACAGATCCACCGTTACCATTCCGTCATAATACGCAACGCTTCCCGGCTCCAGCTTCCTGTAAGCTTCCTTCCTTCCGTGTATCTCGTAGAATTCCTCGATCTTCTCATCCGTAACCCAGATGGATGACAGACAGGTGGTCTCCGTAGTCATCACATCGATTCCGATGCGGAAGTCCGCGCTCAATCCGGCCACACCCGGCCCCACGAATTCCATCACTTTGTTCTTCACATATCCGTTCTTGAACACGGCTCCGATAATCGCCAGCGCCACGTCCTGCGGCCCAACGCCTTTTACCGGTTCCCCGGTCAGATAAATGCCGACCACGCCGGGCATCTTAATATCATAGGTCTGGCTCAGAAGCTGCTTCACCAGTTCCGGCCCGCCTTCCCCGACAGCCATCGTTCCCAGCGCTCCATATCGGGTATGGGAATCCGACCCCAGGATCATCTTGCCGCCTTCTGCCATCATCTCTCTGGCAAACTGATGGATCACCGCCTGATGAGGGGGAACATATACGCCGCCGTACTTCTTCGCACAGGTGAGGCCGAACATGTGGTCATCCTCATTGATCGTTCCTCCCACCGCGCACAGGGAATTATGGCAGTTGGTGAGCACATAGGGAATCGGGAAACGAGTCAGGCCTGAGGCACGGGCTGTCTGAATGATCCCCACGAACGTAATATCATGGGAAGTGAGCTTATCGAATTTGATCCGCAGATCTTCCATGTTTTCCGACGTGTTATGGCTCTTCAGGATTCCATAGCTGATCGTTTCCTGCCTTGCTTGTTCACTGTTTATCTTCTTTCCTGTTTTCGCTTCTATCTCAGCCTGCGCTTCCGGCCCGTCGGGAATGATCTCTGTTCCGTTTACCAGGTAAGCGCCGCCTTCCAATAATGTTATCATGCGTCTCCTCCTTTATGCGTTCTCTTCGGCCAGCCCGCTCCATGCGCGCCGCCTCTCATCAGCCGTTCTGCCGGATAGCCCGGTCACTCCATATCTCTCCATATTATAGTGTAAAAAAAAAGCGGATGCAATGTTAAAATTTCCGCGTCTCACATTCTGGCGGCGGCGGTTTACGGTACTTCCCCTTCATGGAGCGGGCCTGTGTTTCCGGCCGGGTGGGATGCCTGTGCGCCGCAGGTACCTTCCTTTCCGGGGCCGTCTAAAAACGTCGGTATTTACG
>USKC01000023.1 GCA_900555195.1 uncultured Lachnospiraceae bacterium | reverse complement strand
CATCGGAGTTCCGGAACTGGCAGTGGGCGGGCCGGTCATAACTGCGGCGCTCACCCAACCATTCCAAGCGCTTTCCTGCCGCAAAGTGCTTGAAATGGTCGTTTGCCATGGCCGCTTGGGCGGGCTGGCGGCTGCGAAGAATTGGATAGAGGATAAAAAAATGGATAAATGAGGAAGAAAAATTGAATAAAGAGGAAGAAAAATTGGATATACCTTTTCCCCTTTTTTCAGGCTACAATAAAATAGAATATTATTGCAGGAAAAGATGAATAAAAGAATAGAAAAATGGAAGGGGAGAAAGGAATGAAGCTTTGGTATGACAAGCCGGCGAAATACTGGCATGAGGCGTTGCCTGTGGGAAACGGGAGACTGGGCGGGATGGTGTTCGGGAAAGCGGGGCAGGAAGTGATCAAAATCAATGAGGACAGCGTCTGGAGCGGGAAACATCTGGATCGGATTAATCCGGACGCGGCCGAATATCTTCCGCAGGTGCGCAGCCTGATCCGGGAAGGAAGGCTGGAAGAGGCGCAGCGCCTGGCCATGTATGCCCTGTCCGGGACGCCCAACTCGCAAAGGGCTTATCAGCCTGCGGGGGAATGCTATCTGAATATGCGGCACGGCGGAGAGGTCTCGGAGTACAGCAGGTGGCTGGAGCTGGATACCGGAACAGCCGGCGTGCGCTACCGTGCGGATGGAATAACCTACCGCCGGGAGATATTTGTATCCGCGCCGGCCGGCTGCCTGCTGATGCGGATATGGACCGAGGAGGGCGCGGCCTTTTCCTTTGACTGCCTGCTGGGAAGAAATCATAACTGTACGGATGAGGTGACAGGCTGCGGGCAGGATACGGTCCTGTTCCATGTGGACGCGCCGGAGGGAGGGATCTCCTTCTGCATGGCGCTGCATCTTCGCGCGGCGGGCGGGAGGGTGAGACGGATCGGCGAGCATCTGATTGCGGAGGACGTGCAGGAAGCCTTTCTGTATCTGGATGTGGAGACCAGCTTCCGCAGGGAGGATGAGACGGGAAGCTGCCTGGAGTGCATAAAGAAAGCGGCGGAAAGGGAATGGGAAGCGCTGCGGGAAGAGCATATCCGGGATTTCGGAAGCCTTTTCGGACGCCTCAGCCTGCATTTTTCGGGGACGGACGCGCGCCTGGAGGCGATTCCGACGGATAAGCGGCTGGCAGCCGTGCAGCAGGGAGTGGAGGATATGGGCTTGCTGGAGCTGTATTTCCAATATGGAAGATATCTGCTCCTTTCCTCCAGCAGGCCGGGCAGCCTTCCGGCCAACCTGCAGGGCGTTTGGAACGATCAGATGCAGCCCGCCTGGGACAGCAAGTATACGATCAATATCAACACGGAGATGAATTATTGGATCGCGGGCAGCGGCGGCCTTACGGAGTGCCAGCTCCCTTTGTTTGACCTGCTGGAACGTCTGAAGGAGAGCGGGAAGGAGATGGCGCGCAGGATGTATGGCTGCCGGGGCAGCGTGGCCCATCACAATACGGATCTGTACGGGGACAGTGCGCCCCAGGATCACTGCATCACCTCCACCTTCTGGGTGATGGGGGAAGCCTGGCTCGCCACCCATATATGGGAACAGTATCTCTATACAGGGGATGAAGGCTTCCTGGAAGCGCACTTTGACGTGCTGGAGCAGTGTGTGGCATTCTTCCGGGACTATCTGATAGAGCTGCCGGACGGCACGCTGGCCACCTCTCCCTCCATTTCGCCGGAGAATACCTATCTGCTGCCGGACGGCAGCAAAGGGGTGCTCTGCGAAGGGGCAGTGATGGATACGGAGATCCTGATGGAGCTGTTTCGCGACTATCTGGATGCCTGCCACATCCTGGGCAAGGATACGGAAAACAAACAGGTGGCGGAAGAAATGCTGGGCAGGCTTCCGGCCCTGCAAATCGGCAGGCACGGGCAGCTGATGGAATGGATGGAGGATTACGAAGAATGGGAACCCGGGCACCGGCATATATCCCATCTTTATGCGGTCTATCCCGGCAATTCCATCACATGGGACCAAACGCCCGAGCTGATGCGGGCGGCGAAGGTTTCCCTGGAGCGGCGTCTGGCGAACGGGGGAGGCCATACGGGCTGGTCAAGGGCCTGGATCATCGGCCTGTGGGCGCACTTCAAAGACGGTGCGAAGGCGTATGAGAACCTGAAAGCGATCCTTTCCATGGGAACGTATCCGAACCTGATGGACAACCATCCGATGGGGGAGAATTCCTATGTGTTCCAGATCGATGGAAACCTGGGCGCGTCGGCCGCCGTATTGGAAATGCTGGCGTACAGCAGGCCGGAACGGCTGGAACTCCTCCCTGCGATCACCCGTGAAACCTCCGGCGGCAGCGTGAGCGGCATGGGCTTAAGAAGCGGCGGCACGCTTTCCATGGAGTGGGAAGACGGAAAGGTGAGGAAGATGGAGATATGGCCGGGCCGGGATGGCACGCTGACGTTGTACGCGAACGGAAAGGAAGAGAAGATCTGTCTGAAAAAGGGAGAGGCGTATAGGAGAAGCTGGACATGAGCGGGAAAGGGAAGAGGGGGATGCGGCTGCGGTGGGGGACAGAGCGCAAAAGTACGGTGCTGCGCTATTATTTCCTCACCTACTTCACAGTCCTGCTGATTCCCATGCTGATCTGCTGCATCTACTACATTCGCGTCCTGTCCATCATTAATGAGGACGACATCCGTCCCAGGAAGGAGGAATTGGAGCATTCCGCCGTGTTGATCGATACCTTGGCAGAACGGGTTGCGGATCTGGGGGATACGCTGGCCGCCAATACGGAAGTGCATTCCTTTCAACGCCTGAATGCCGCTTTCCAATATCCGAATACATACCGGATATTGGAATTGCAGGACGCGCTTCCGGAGCTGTATCCGGTCGATCAGTCCATCTTCAATTATTTTATTTTTTTCGACCGGAGCGAAACGGTGATCAATAAAAACAGCGCGTATACCTATCCCCAATTCTATGAACTGTATCTGCATGAACAGTGGTATGCGGACTATGAACAGTGGTATGAATACCGGAAACAAAATCTGAATGCCTATGGCTTCGGCAGCATGGAGGTCTATGAAAGCGTGAAGGAAGGGCGAAGCAGAAACCTGCTCGCATACACACAGCCGCTGATTGATCCGGATAAGGCGGGAAACGGGGGCTGTGTCATGATTTTCCTGGAAGAGGAAGTCCTGGAGACCATGATGCCGACGATGACGGACGGAGGGCTGCAGCTGATAGAGAACGGCTCCGGAGAGATCCTTTATTATCAGAAGGCGGAAGACGCAGAATGGGAGGCGGAAATTCCGGAGGGGGAGGGTAAAACAGAACCCCTCTCCCCGGGCGAATGCGTATTGACGGAGATGAAATGGGCCGGAAGGCAGTACCTGATGATCAGCTATCAGTCCCAGGAGACGGACCTTCGCTATATCACGATGTTCCCGAGCGGCCTCATCACGGAACGGATGACGTCCAGCGTGATGATGCTGGGGCTTTTTATTTTCCTGGGGCTGGCGGTTGGAATCGGGCTGAGCTATCACATGTCGAAGAAGAGCGCGACCCCGATCAATGAGATCCTCACGAGGGCGGCCTGGACATTGGAGCGTTCCGGGACGCACTGGCCGGTGTTCAACCGGCTGAAGGATACCTTCGATTACCTGATGGAAACGAATTCGGATTTGACGGATGCGCTGGAAAAACAGAAGCCCTATATCAGAAATGCGTTTGCCAACCGGCTGATGTTTGCCAGCTTTATTGAGGAAGAAGAACTGGCCAAAACGGCGTCGCAAATTGGATGGCCATATAAAAACCGTGTGCTTGGCGTTTTGATCTTTCGGTTCCATCTGTCCTTCCAGGCGGTGCAGACGGACGGGGAGACGGGACAAAAGCTGCTTGAGGTCTGTACGGTTTCCCTGCTGGAAGCGGTGGAAAAGGTGCTTCCGGACAGCCTCTATACGGATTTGGGAGAAGGGCAGGTGGCGGTGCTTTTGAATTTCCCGGAGAAATACGCCCCCAATTACCGGGCGGAAGCGGAACGTCTGGTCGCGCGGATCAAGGAATCCATGCCGTCCGGCGTTTCGGAGAAGGTATTTGTCTATGGAGGGAATGCGGTACATAGCCCCGAGCAGGTGCATGAGTCCTTTCATGACGCCGCCTATGTATTTCATAATGAATCCGAGCAGATTGAGAATGAGGTCATCTGGTTTCAGGATAGCCAAAACGACATTCCTGTTTTCCCATCGCAGGAGATAGGGGTGAAGCTGACGCATTATGTGACGGCCGGGGATGAAAAAGGGCTGCACGACGCGTTGGAAGAGATTGTAAGGACCTATCTTTTGGAAAACAATCTTCCCGTGTATCTGCAGCACATGCTGCTGAATGAGATGCAGACGATCCTGTTCAGGATACTGGGATATGTGAAATTAACCGAAGAAGAATACCGGCAATATTATGAAGAACTGGAAGAAAATCATAATGTGCCGCTGATCACGCAGATTACGAAAACGCTGAACCTGTACCAGAGATTGTGTTCCTACCTGAATGCACAGAAAAGGCCCCAGGATTCCGGAAAGCTGGCGGATGCGATCGCTTCTTATATTGATACGAATTTTGGGGACTACAATTTGTGTCTGGCCGGAGTGGCCGACCGGTTTGGGATCAGCGAACAATATCTTTCCAGCCTGTTCAAGCAGAACCAGGGAATTAATTTTTCCACTTATGTGGAGGATGTGAGAATCGACAAAGCGAAGGACTATTTGAAAACGACCGGCCTGTCCGTTGGCGAGATTGCCGGGCTGGTGGGATACGGCTCTACGAATTCGTTCTGCCGTGCTTTTAAGAGAGTGACTGGAATAAATGCGTCGGAATACCGGAAAACCTAAGTATTCCGGCGCTTTAATTTTTGAATAACCGGGATTGGGAACTGAATATGGACTTTTTCGAGGCGCCGGAGATATGATAGGCCCATCGGAAGAAGAGCCAAAGGAGGGAGCTTATGAGGAAGATCAAGTCGAAGGGCCGCAGGAGCTTCGGACATTATCTGAAAGCACATTGGCAGCTGTATGTGATGATTGCCGCGCCGCTGATCGTGCTTCTGATTTTTTCTTATGCGCCGATGTACGGCATCTTGCTGGCATTTAAGAACTATCAGGTCAGTCTGGGGATCTGGGGAAGCCCATGGGCGGATCATTTTGGAATGAACAATTTCATCCGCTTTTTTAATAATTATAATTTCAAGGAATGTCTCCGCAATACGCTGATTCTGTCCCTGTATTCCATGGTGGTGACGATGCCCTGTTCAATCCTGCTCGCATTGTCCCTGAATTATGCGAAGAATATAAAATTCCGGAAGCTGGTGCAGATGGTCAGCTATTGTCCTTATTTCATCTCGACGATTGTCTTCGTCGGCATCATCAATCTGATGATGGATACGCGGATCGGAATCATCGGGAAATTTGTCTATGACAAGTTTGGCGTGAGCGTTCTCGGCAGCGCCGGGCTGTTTCCTTCCCTGTATGTCTGGACGGGCGTATGGCAGGGAGTGGGATTCGGGGCGATCATCTATATCGCGGCGCTGGCGGGCGTGGATATGGAGCAGCATGAGGCGGCGATCATTGACGGGGCCACCCTGCTGCAGCGCATCAGGTATGTGGATCTGCCGGCCATTCTTCCCACGGCAGTGATCATGATGATCCTGAATATGGGAAGCATCCTGAACATCGGCTATGAGAAGGTGCTTGCCATGCAGAACCAGAACAACCTGAGCATGTCGGAGGTGATTACTACCTACTCTTATAAGGTTTCCCTGGTTTCCACGTTTCCCGATTATCCGTATTCCACCGCCATCGGCCTGTTCCAGTCGGTGGTGGGGCTGATTCTGATTTTGATCACAAATAAAATCGCGGATAAACTGACCGGAAACGGATTCCTGTGAGGAAGGGGGCGCTATATGAAAAAGAAAAAAATTACGCAGGATAAGGTTGTATATTTTATAAATTACATCCTTCTGACCTTGCTTTTGATCCTTGTGTTATATCCCATTATTTATATCGTCAGCTGCTCGTTCAGCTCCGGAAGCGCCCTGATGGCGGGAAGGGTCAGGCTGCTGCCCGTGGAACCTACGCTGGACAGCTATAAGGCGGTTTTCAAATACGATTCCATCTGGACGGGATATGTGAATTCCCTGGTATATACCGTGGTAGGAACGCTGATCAGCATTGTGCTAACGTTGTTCGCAGCCTATCCGCTTTCACGCGACGATTTTCAGGGAAACCGGATATTCACAGGGCTTTTCCTGTTCACCATGATGTTTTCCGGGGGACTGATTCCCTCTTACCTGCTGATCAAGAACCTGGGGCTGACCGACACGATCTGGGCGATTGTGCTTCCGGGATCGGTGAGCGCTTATAATATGATCGTTGCGCGCACGTTCTTCAAACAGACGATACCGAAGGAGCTCCTGGAAGCCGCGGAGATGGACGGCTGTTCGGACTTTAAATTTTTCACCCGGATCGTCATTCCGCTGTCCATGCCCATCATAGCGGTGCTGTGCCTTTGGATTGCGGTGTCCTTATGGAATTCCTACTTCAATCCGATGATTTATATCAATTCGGAAGAGAAGTATCCGCTTCAGCTGGTGCTGCGCCGGATCCTGCTGATGTCGCAGGTAAACCTGAATTCATCCAGCGTGGATCCCGCGGTGATACAGAAAAATCAGTATCTGAGCGAAATGCTGAAATATGGGACGATCATCATAAGCACCCTTCCGCTGATGATCATCTATCCCTTTATCCAAAAGTACTTTGTAAAGGGCGTTATGATCGGTTCTGTAAAAGGATGAGCATAAACGGGCGAAGCCCTGTTTATAGAATGGCAGGCGGTTCCATATGCCTGTCGGATCAAAATAAGCATAGAAGGAGGAGAGAAATGAAAAGGAAAAACAGAGTAGGGAAAAAGTGGATGGCGCTTCTGACAGCGCTGACCGTCTGCGGCTCCATGCTGGCCGGCTGCGGCGGAGCGCAGGGGACGGGGAGCACGTCGGAAGCCGATGCGGGCACCGCTGCCGATGCGGGTACCGCTGCTGATGCGGGTTCCGGGGACGCTTTTTCATTTGATTCGGTCAGCGACGTGACCTTTCCGCTGGAGGAAAAATTGACTTTCACCGTATTTGTATACGCCACGACGACGGGAGGAGGGACGTATCAGGATAATTATGTGACGGACTGGATCGAAGAGAAAACCAACATCCATCTGGATTTTGTGTATGATGTGGACGGAGACGACGCGAAGACCAAGCTGAACCTGGTCATGACGGATCCGGACAGCATGCCCGATATCTTCCTGACGACCGGATGGACCAAGTCGGAGGTTCAGTCATATGGCCAGCAGGGCCTCCTGCTTCCATTGAACGAATATCTGGAGGATGCGCCCAACTGGAATAAGATGGCCGAAGAATGTCCGGCCATGAAAGCGGATCTGACCATGTCCGACGGGAATATTTATACGTTTGGAGATGTGAACGAGTGCTTCCATTGCCGCTACCAACACAGAATGTATATCTATATGCCGTGGGTGGAATCGCTGAACGACGGCAAGATCCCTGAGACGACGGAAGAGCTGTACGATTTTCTGGTTAAGGTAAAGAACGAAGATCCCAACGGGAACGGAATCGCGGACGAGATTCCCATGACAGGCTTCCTGGGCGGCTGGTCAACGGATCCGACGGTCTGGATGATCAATTCCTTCGTCCAGTGCAATAACCCGCTGAGCAACACCAACCCCACTGTGGGAGCCGGGCTGGTGGTAAATGACGGGACAATCGAATATTCTGTGATGAAGGAAGAGTACAGGGATGCGCTCAGATACATGAACCGGCTCTATAAGGAGGGCCTTCTGGATAACCAGACATTTACCCAGGACAATACGCAGTTCTCAGCAACCCTGAAAAATGAAGACGCGCATCTGGTGGCGATGTATCCCGCCGGAGGCCCGCAGGTGGATGATGAGTTCTGGACGAATATGGATGGCGAATGGCAGGACTGGGAAGTGATTGAACCGGTGGCAGGCCCTGACGGCGTCCGGCTTGCAGCCAAGGGCACGGATAATTATTTTGGCTCCTGTATCGGAAGCATTTCTAAGAACTGCCAGTATCCTGAGATTGCCGTGGCTCTGTTTGATATGCTGATGTCGGAAGAAGGAACAAATGTGCAGCAGTTTGGCCCGGAGGGTGTGGGCTGGGATTGGGTATCGGATGGAACCTCCCTGGCCGGTGGAACGCCTACCTATCAGAAATATACGATTCCGGAGGACTATGACTGGCTGGGAAACGGTTGGGAAAAGGAGTATCCGGATAAGCACAGAACCTGGGCAGCGGATGCGAGTATCCGGTGCAATACCGCAAGATACCGCGGGGAGATGAAGACAGAAGATCCGGCGCACGATACGGAATATTATCTGCAGGCCGCTGCGGAGAAATACAGCCAGTATGATCCCGGCGACGATACCATCGTCCCGAACCTGGTCTTTGAGGGACAGGATGCCCAGACCATATCGGAAGGCACGCTGACGATCGGCGGTTATGTGAACCAGGCTACCGTGCAGTTCATCACAGGCGATCTGGATGTGGAGACGGATTGGGACGGCTACCTTAGCCAGCTGAAAGATATGGGCGTAGAGAATTATCTCGCGATCTATCAGAAGTATTATGACGCATATATGGAGAACATGTAATAACCAGCGATATAGAATGGGGTGCAGACGCCTATTCTAAGACGGGAATGCGAATTCCGCCATAGGAGGCCCCATGTAAGAAGGCAGAAAAACGATTCCGGCCGGGCAGTCTTGCCCGGCTGGAATCGTTATAATAAAATATGAGAAAATGTTCCGGAGAAAAGCAAAGCTTTTTGAGGACGATCGGGGCTAGGGCGGAAGAGAATGGCATGCGTATCCAACGCATTCCGTCCGGGTAGCCGGGCGATTACTCTCAAAGATAGGGCGGAACAGAAAAAGAGGAGGTTTTATGCAAAACAGAATATGTAAGAGAATGAACAATGACTGGAAATTCGCCTATGGAGATTTCTTCCCGCAGGCTGGATGGGACGGATTCGATGACAGCGACTGGTATGATACCGGCATTCCGCACTCTTTCGGCATTCCGTACTTCATGACAAATGAATTCTATGTGGGCTATGGGTGCTATCGAAAGAAGCTGGAAATCGACGCGGCGTGGATGGGGAAAAAAATTGCGCTTGAGTTTCAGGCTGTGTTTCAGGATGCGGAAATCTATATAAACGGAAAGCTGGCGGGAAGGCACCAGGGCGGGTATACAGCATTTCTGGTGGATATCACGCCCTATGTGAAGGCGGGAGAGAATCTTCTTTTCGTGCGGGTGAATAACCTGTGGAATCCCAGGCTGGCGCCGAGGGCAGGAGAACATGTATTCAATGGGGGAATTTACCGCGATGTAAGCCTGCTTGTGACGGAAACCCTCCATGTGGCCTGGTATGGAACCTACGTTACCACGCCGGAAGGAACGCGGGATGCCGCTCCCGTACGGATTCGTACGGAAGTGACCAATGATTCTGCTGTGGTGGAGCATTGCAGGCTGCGCACAGTGCTTGAGGGGATGGAAGAGGTGACAAAGGAGACGGAGATTGCGCCAGGTGAGACGGTATTCTTTGAACAGGAATTCCTGGTATCCCAGCCCAGGCTTTGGAGCCCAGAGGAACCGAATCTGTATACGGTTTCGAGTATTCTGGAAAAGGATGGGGAGGTGTGCGACAGATACGAGACAGAGTTCGGCATCAGGTGGTTTGTATTTACGGCTGAGGAGGGATTCTTCCTGAACGGAGCGCATTATGAAATATTGGGAGCCAATGTCCATCAGGATCATGCTGGGTGGTCAGATGCAGTCACACATGCCGGGATCCGGAGGGACGTGGAGATGATCAAGGAATGCGGGATGAATTTCATTCGGGGTTCCCATTATCCGCATCATACGGTATTCGCCCGGGAGTGCGACAGACAGGGAATTCTTTTCTGGTCAGAGAACTGCTTCTGGGGGACGGGAGGGCCGAAGGAAGAGGGGTATTGGACGGCCAGCGGCTATCCGGTGAAGGAAGAGGATCAGGAAGAATTTGAGGAAAGCTGCCTGCGCACATTGGAAGAGATGATCCGCGCCAATAGAAACCATCCCAGCATTATCGTTTGGAGCCTGTGCAATGAACCGTTTTTTTCAAATATTGAAGTAATCGGCAAAGCGAAGGCGCTGATTCGCAGGCTGGCGGATGCGGCGCACAGACTGGATCCCACTCGGCCAGCTGCGGTGGGAGGAGCCCAGCGGGGAGGGTTTGATTCCCTGGCGGATCTGGCCGGCTATAATGGGGATGGAGCATCCATCTTCCCGGATCCCGGTTTCCCGAATTTCGTTTCAGAATATGGCAGTACGGTGGAGGATCGGCCTGGAAAAGGCGGACCACGTTACAGAGACGGCGTGGAGACAGATTATGCATGGAGATCTGGGAAAGCGCTTTGGTGCGCATTCCATCACGGAAGCATTCTGGCGGATATGGGCCACATGGGGATGATTGATTATTATAGACTGCCTCTTCGCACCTGGTACTGGTATCGTGAGAAGAGAAGGGGCATTCCGCATCCGGCGGATGTACCGGAAGGGATGCCGGCGAGGCTCAGCTTAATGTCCGACCGAACGCGGATGGGAAGCGACGGGACGGAGGACGCTTTCCTGACGGTCGCCTTGTTGGATGCCGAAGGGAAGCGGGTGAGCGCGCCATGTACTGTAATATTAGAGGTGACGGCAGGAGGCGGGCTTTTCCCCACAGGAAGAAGATTTGTCTTTTCTCCGGAGAAGGGGAATTTTGCGGAAGGGCTGGGCGCAGTGGAACTGCGTTCCTGGTATGCCGGAGAAGTGGTGGTTCAGGCGTCGTGCCCTGGGCTGGAGGGAAGCAGCCTTACTCTGCATGTGACGGGAGAGACGCCCTGGAAGGGGCAGATTGCCAAATGGCAGGAACCTCCTTATTTGACGGGAGCGCCCGAAAGGGAAAAACGCTATAATATCGCTCCGGATCGTCCTGTATTCTGCAGCAGTGAAGCGGAGGCGCACCCTGCCAGGAATGTGACCGACGCAGCGGGAGAGGGCTTCTGGTATCCTGCCAGACAGGCTGCCGGGGAATGGCTCCTGGTGGATCTGGAAGGAAGCAAAGAGATGGAGGAAGTCACCATAGTCTTTACAGGGGTGGTGAATGAAGCCTATGAGATCGCGCTTTCTGACGACAGAGAAGAATTTCGGACGGTATACCATTCGGAGGGAGGAGACGCTAATAGTTTCCTGACTGTGCATTTACATGGGGAGCGGGCAAGATATGTACAACTGCTTTTCCCCAATCTGCCGGCTGCTGTACTTCGCATGGAGATCTGGGTATAATTACCCAGATTGACAGCCTGAAGGCAAAATTTTATAATGGAAGAAACCGGAAGGTTTAACGTTCAACAAAAGAAAGGAATTGAAAATATTCAGTCAGGTTTTATTTTCAATTCGCATGGAGGTAAAAGTGAAAGAGGCATATCAGATTCCAGAGGCATATTTGGCTGTATATGCGCGCTGTCCCAGGAATGGCAGCTATCCGGATGGACTGGCAAGGAGCATACATTTTGCAATCAGCAGGGATGGAAAGGTTTATGAGCCGCTTTATTCCGGCTATGGCATGTTATTCGCTACAGGAGAGGTGAGAAGCGACAATACCATAGAGCCAAAAGGAGTGAAGAACCCTAGAATTTTCCGGGCTGGGAAGGGTCAGTTTGGGATCACGGCTGTACGCGTTTTGGAGAATGGCGAAGCGGATGAGTCCAGCAGAGGAAAGGTACTTCTGTGGCTGACTAAAGATTTGGAAGATTTTGGGAAAGAGATGCTGATTGACCTGAAGATGGATCGGGATGCGGAAGTAGTAATCTGCCGCTGGGAGGAAGAGACAGGAACGTATTCTTTCCTATGGAAGGATACGGAAGGAGGTTGCTGGAAGAACGAGACCCAAAATCCATCGGATGCGGCTGCGATGTCCGAAGCGGCCAAAGCAGTTTGGGAAGAAGAGCAGGGAGTATGGAAGCCATGTTTTATGAGTGAAGGACTTCAGGGAGAAGCGTGCTGCCTGCCGTGGAAAGAACAGATGGAAGAAGATGCCCTGCCTGGAAATCAGCTTCCTATTACCAGAAGCCTGTGCGATCGGCTGGCATTGCGCTGGGGAAAGCTTCGTCATGTGGGCGTGCGCCTTCCGGAGAAAGTAGAGGTTTCTAGTATCCAGGACGTAGAAGCAGTGAAGGCGTGCGCAGTTTATTCGGACGGTTCTACCGCCCTTAAAGAGGTGGAATGGGAAACCAAAGAAATGGATTTCTCACAGCCCGGAGAATATGAGATCAAAGGAAAGATCGCTCAGGAGAACCTTCCTTTCCCTCTGGCGGAAGGGTTTGCGGATCCGGTGATTATGAGGCGGGATGGAATGTATTATTTCCTTTCCACGAATGATAATACGGATGACGTGGGACTGTATGTGCGGGAAGCGGACAGCCTGGAAGGATTGTTTTCCCCGGATGTGAAGCTGCATCTGATCCTGGATAAAAATGAGGAAAAGGGGTTTGTTCAGACATTCTGGGCGCCGGAATTTCACGAAATCGGCGGAAGATTATATATCCTTTTTGCAATCAGCGGGAAAGTCTGGGGACCGCAGTGCCATATGATGCGCCTGAAAGAGGGCGGCTGCATTACGGATCCGGATGGCTGGGAGGAACCTGTACGAGTGGTGCGCAAGGACGGAAGTGCGTTGGCAGCGGAGGGGATTACGCTGGACATGACTTATTTGCAAGCAGGAGGCCGTTCTTATTTGATCTGGTCTTATCGCAACGGGATTAACAGCCCGCTGGATACTGGTTCCATGTTGATGATAGCGCGGACGGATGAGAAGGAACCCTGGAAGCTTACCAGTGATCCGGTTCTTCTTTCAAGGCCGCTGTATGGATGGGAGAACGTGGAACATACGATCAACAATGAGGGGCCCTATGCGTTTATGGTAGGGGATGAGGTATATCTTACCTATTCCGGCGGGGCTGCGAACGGATATACCTATGTGGTAGGGCTGCTTCGGGCTTCTGCCCAGTCGGATCTTTTGGACGGTTCATCCTGGAAGAAAGAGGGCGCGCCGGTACTTTCGTTCTATTCGGTGGAAGGGGAATACGGCCCTGGACACAATTCCTTCTTTGTGGACAAGGATGGAAGTTTACGCATTGCTTACCATGGAGAAACAGCTATTGATGGCAACCTGCGTTGCAGCGGGATTCGTCGTATCCACTTCGATCTGCAGGGAAGGCCAAGGTTTGACCTGTCCGCCGAACGAGATCTGGATCCGGCGCTTCGGCAGGTTCGGATGAAAGTGCGCGTGCGTTAAAAGGAGAGCCTGCTCTTTGGGAATGGTATTGGAAAAGGAGGGTATTAATGATGCTGAAAACAGTAAAAACGGAAAATGGACTGGTGCGGGGGCTTCCTGCGGCGGATCCGAGAATCACTTCTTTTAAGGGGATTCCCTTTGCCGCTCCGCCGGTGGGCGGACTGCGCTGGAAGGCGCCGCAGCCTGCCAAGAATTGGGAAGGCGTAAGGGACTGCTATGCGTTTGCGCCTATTTCCATGCAGAGCATACCTGGCCTGAACCAGGAAAACATCTATACGCGGGAATGGAATGTGGATCCGACCATTCCCATGGAGGAAGATTGCCTGTATCTGAATGTGTGGACGCCGGCAAAGTCGGCGGATGAAAAACTGCCGGTATTCGTGTGGTTTTTCGGTGGCGCATTCCAGTTCGGGAATACGGCGGAGATGGAGTTTGACGGGGAGCGGCTGGCCCGCAGAGGAATCGTGGTGGTAACGGTGAACTATCGCCTGAATGTATTCGGCTTCCTGAACCATCCTCAGCTGACGGCAGAGAATCCGGAGGCGCCGGGCAACTTCGGCAGCCTGGATCAGCAATATGGCTTGCTGTGGACGAGAAGGAATATTGCCGCTTTCGGCGGGGACCCGGAGAATATTACCATAGGGGGGCAGTCTGCCGGGGGTGCCAGCGTCATGACGCAGCTGAACTGCCCGGCCAATGCGCCTCATATTAAAAAGGCGATTGTGATGAGCGGTATTTTCAGCAACCCGTTTCAGGAAAAGCGCCTTACGGATCTGAAAGAAGCCGAGAAATGGGGAGAAGAATTCTTCCGCTTCCTGGGCGTCTCCACCCTGGAAGAGGCCAGAGCGCTTCCTGCGGAATATATTCGGGATAAAAACGACGCTTTCGGCCATTATTGGGGTATTGTGGCGGATGGTACCTTCCAGAAGCAGTACTTCTGGGATGGAGTCTATGAAGGCGCACAGCTGGATGTGCCGCTTATGCTGGGCTTTACGGATAATGAGTTCTTCATGGAACCATCTGCGCAGAGTATGGGAGAATTGGAACAGGAGGCCCAAAAAGTTTTTGGCAGTCAAGCCGACACTTATCTGAAGCTGATCGGAATGGGAGTTCCGGAAGGTATGGAAGAAATGGAACGGCTGGAAGCGATGAAAAAGAATGCGGCCGTCTGCTCCATTGAACTGGCGATCCGGATTCTGGCGCATAAGAGAAAGGAATTCGGTAAAAATGCCCCTGCTTTTGTCTATGAATTTGGCCCTGAGATTCCAGGATGGGATCAGCCTGGCGCTTTTCACTCATCGGATCTGTGGTTCTTCTTTGAAACCCTGGCAAAATGTTGGAGGCCCTTTACTGGAAAGCATTATGATTTGGCTAGGCAGATGTGCAATTACTGGGCTCAGTTCATTAAAACGGGTGATCCGAATGGACCGGATGTGGATGGCGTCATGCAGGAGAACTGGAAGCCATTCACGGAAGAAGAGCCTGGAATGATGCAGTTTTATGAGATGCCATCCTTCAAGGCGCGGCCAGCAGGAGAACTGATGACATTTCTGATGGAAGAGATGGGAAAATAAGAAAGCGCAAAAATGCGCAGATAGGAGTGAATATGGAGAGAAATATTGTGATCAATGCAAACGCAGCTGTCCCGTTCCATAATAACGTGGACTTTTGTGTGGGGACGGGCCGCATTGGCCTTGCGCTTCAGAAAGAATACCAGGAGCAGCTGGCCCTGGTGCAGGAGGAGATAGGATTTTCTTATATCCGCGGCCACGGCCTGTTTACGGATGATATGGCAATTTATCAGGAATATACGGATGAAGAGGGACAGATCCGGGCGGAATATAATTTTACCTATCTGGATTTGGTGATGGACAGTTATCTGAAGCTGAATATCCGTCCTTTCCTGGAATTGGGCTTCATGCCGGAGAAGATAGCATCCGGCAGACAGACCGTTTTCTACTGGAAAGGGAATGTGACTCCGCCCAAGACCTATGAAGCTTGGTGCGCTCTGGTGCAGGCCACTCTGCGCCATTTGCTGGAACGTTACGGGGAAGAGGAAGTGCTTTCCTGGCCCATAGAGGTATGGAACGAGCCTAACCTTCCGGGCTTTTGGAAGGACGCGGATATGCAGGAATACTTCCGTCTGTTTGCCCGCACGTTTGCCGCGGTAAAGGAAGTGGATGCGCGCTTCCGCGTGGGAGGGCCGGCGGTCTGCGGCGTGCAGGATGAGCTTTGGATCCGTTCTTTCCTGGAGTTCTGCCGCAAAGAAGGAATCCATCCTGACTTTGTGACCAGACATCATTATACAACGGAGGTGCCGGAGGACGAGGGCCATTATGGCTATGCCAAACTGTCCGAGCCGGAAGGCGGTTTTGCCAATCTGCAAAGTAGCAGGGATATCATCGACAGCTTTGAGGAATACAAAGGGATGGAGATCCACATCACGGAGTTCAACACTTCCTATATTCCAAACTGTCCGCTGCATGATACGAACCAGAATGCCGCCTATATTGCCCATCAGCTTTCCAGGCTGGGAGATGTGAATGAATCGTATTCTTACTGGACATTTGGCGACATCTTTGAAGAGAGGGGCGTTCCCTTTTCTCCTTTCCACGGAGGCTTCGGCCTGGTGGCAAACGGCGGGATCCCAAAGCCTACCTTCTGGACGTTCAAGTTCTATAAGGAGCTGATGGGAGGCGTGTGCGTGCACCGTTCGGAAGAGGCGGTGATCGTGAAGATGGAAGACGGAAGCTATCGGGGCGTGGCCTGGAACCGGACGATGGAAGGTAACGGGGAAGATCTGAAGCTGTCCTTCGAGATTCCCATGGATGCAAAGGAAGTATGTGTGCTGACGGAAACAGTGGATGAGAAGACCTGCAACCCGCTAAAACTGTGGCACGATATGGGAGAGCCATCCAGTCTGACCGAGCGGCAGAAGAAGGTTCTGAAAGAGGGCGATGTGCCTCTGATGGTAGATCCGGACTGCCAGGTGTTAAAGGAAGTCCGCCCCTGGGCTTTGGTTGATGCAATTTTAGCCAAGAAGAACCTGGGAACCAACCGGCAGATGGCAGATAAGACCATAGCCCTGGGCCCCGGCTTTTATGCAGGGCGGGACGTGGATCTGGTGGTGGAAACCATGCGGGGCCATAACTTGGGCCGTCTTATCGGAAATGGAGAGGCGCAGGCCAATACCGGCGTTCCGGGCGTCATTGCCGGATATGGAAAGGAGCGCGTGATCCACAGCCCGGCGGGAGGGATCCTCCTGGATAAGGTTCATATCGGAGATAAGGTAAAAAAGGGACAGACCATAGCCGTTATCGTAACTGGTCAGGGGGAAGTGGCGGTGGAGGCGACTCTGGATGGACTGGTGCGAGGGCTGATCCGGCCGGGATATCCGGTGACGAAAGGGCTTAAGATTGCCGATATTGATCCCCGGGAAAGTGAGTTTGAAAACTGCTTTACCATATCAGACAAAGCCAGGTGCATTGCCGGCTCGGTGCTGGAGGGACTTCTTTATCTGGAGGCGAAACAGGAATGGACATGATTTATCTGGACAGCAGTGCCACAAGCTTTTATCGTCCGCCCCAGGTGGCGGAAGCAGTGGCCGGAGCTATCCGGACCATGGGAAACTGCGGGCGCGGTGTCCACCAGGCATCCATGGAAAGCGCCCGGGTGATTTTTGAGGCCAGACAGCTGGCGGACCGGCTTTTTGATGGCTATGGCCCGGAGCAGACGGCTTTTACGGCGAATGCCACAGCAAGCCTGAATATAGCGATTAAGGGTCTTTTTGGGCCGGGAGACCGTGTGGTGACTACTGTCCTTGAACATAACAGCGTCCTTCGGCCGCTCTATGAACTGGAGCAGGCAGGGACAGTGGTGGAGCGGATCGGTTGCCTGGGACAGGAGAGCAGCGCTGCAGAAGAGAAGTGCCGGGGAATTCTGGATATGGAAGCGCTTCACCGGGCTGTCCGGCCGGGGGTGAAGGGCGTGGTGGTAACCCATGCTTCGAATCTTACGGGAAATGTGCAGGATATCCGTACCATTGGCAGGTGGTGCCGCCAGGCGGGAGCACTGTTTGTGGTGGATGCGTCCCAGAGCGGCGGTATCCTTCCCATCTCCATGAAGGAGGATTTCATCGATGTGCTGTGCTTTACCGGCCATAAGGGGCTTATGGGTCCCCAAGGGACGGGAGGAATTTGTGTGAAAAAGGGTCTTTCCATCCGGCCTCTTCTTACCGGAGGAAGCGGCATTAAGACTTACTCAAAAACCCACCCCGCCTCCATGCCGGAGGCGCTGGAGGCGGGAACCTTGAACGGACACGGGATCGCCGGACTTCGGGCAGCGCTTCTCTGGCTGGAGGAGAATGGAGGCACGAAAGGGGCATATGCGAAGGAGCGGGTTCTGGCAGAGGCCTTTTATGAGGGCGTAAAGAAGATACCTGGAATCCGCCTTTACGGTGATTATGAAAGCAGTCTGCGAGCACCCATTGTCACTTTGAATCTGGGAGACGCAGATTCCGCCGAAGTCAGCGACTCGCTGGCCTGGGAGCATGGGATATACACCCGTGCCGGCGGTCACTGCGCCCCTCTGATGCATGAGGCTCTGGGAACCAGGAATCAGGGGGCGGTACGCTTCAGCTTCAGCCGGTTCAATACCATGGAACAGGTGGAGCAGGCGATACAGGCGCTGCAGGAATGGTGAGCGGCCGGCGCATGATGTATTCTGCATTGACTGCCGTCACGGACCATGGAGTTAAGGTAAGAACAAGATCCAGGCATCCGGAATGATCTGCCTTTGCGGTCTCTGTTTTCAGGGCAGAGGCGTGGGCCTTGAGAAGGCGGCACTGTTCAGCGGACAGGTTTGCCGGGCAGCCCATTTCCTTCCACAGCCAGGCGGCATTGCCGTTCCGGTATTCTGAATCTTTTCGGCGCTGTCATGGTCTGGGTAGGCAGACATGGGCAGGGCCGAGGGGATCTCTTCCGGATAATGGTAGAACAGGCCCCGCAGACGCCCGGCATCATCCTTTGTGATAATGTAATCTTCTCCCTTTTCCAGAAGCGTATTCCCCAGCTGATGCAGCATGGAGTAAGCGTGGTAGGAGGGCTTTGGGATGCCGTGTATG
>USKC01000022.1 GCA_900555195.1 uncultured Lachnospiraceae bacterium | reverse complement strand
CGAATAACCGCCGTGTTTTTGACGAGCGGGATGTGAAATGGATCAAGGATCTCGTCTGCCTGAAAAAATGCGGCATGAGCATCCAGGAAATGAAAGAATACCTGGACCTGTGCCTCCAGGGCGAATCCTCCATTCCTCAGAGGAAGGAGATGCTCACGCGCAAGCAGGAAGCGCTGCGCGCCTCTATCCAGGAATTGGAAGAAAGTGTTGCTTATATTGACTGGAAACAGACATTCTACGATGATGTTCTCTCAGGCAGGCGCCCTTATGTGAGTAACTTGATCCGAACGGAAAAATAGCCGGCAAATACCGGCTTTTTCCGTATATATACTTAGTTCTAGCGAAGCGCAGAATCCGATGTTTTCCCTTGATTTGCTGTATACAGCAGTCTGCGCAGTCCCTCCAGCAGCGCCAGCAATACAAGCGCAGCAGCATATCCTGCCACAACATAGGCCGCCATCCCAAAGGAAATCGGGCTTAGTTCAAATAAAGACGGCAGGATAGCCAGCGCTCCAAAGCAGCCTAAAATCATGGTGATGCAGACAAAGGCCCTGAGTTTCGTAAGCGGAATACAACTTCTCAGCACAGCCGTCATGGAGATCAGGATTAGCAGAAGATACATCACTGTACGGTTCTGTCCATCCAAAAAAGGTGTAGTCATGCTGACTGCTGCGATCATGACCGTCACCGTCAACCCAAAGGGGGCTGCATTGGAAAGAGCGGTTCTGAGGAAACTCCCCTTCACTTTCCTGGTATCCGCCTCCAGAATCGTCAGGAATGCCGGCCAAGCTTCCACAAAGGCGTCTATCAATGTGATCTGAATAGGAATGAAGGGGAAAGGCTGATTGGCCACCAAGCAGAACAGGGATACCAATACCGAATAGATCGTTTTGATAAAAAACACCTGCGCTGTCCGGGTGACATTATGGATCACGCGTCTGCCTTCCATCACCACCTGAGGAAGATTCGTAAAGTCAGAATCCAACAGCACCACCTGTGAGATCTGGCGGCTGGCATCGCTTCCGTCGGCAACGGCGATAGAGCAGTCCGCTTCCCGCAGCGCCAGCAGATCGTTCACACCGTCTCCCGTCATGGCCACATGGTGTCCCTGCCGTTTTAGGGCCCGGATCAACTCCCGTTTCTGTCCGGGCGTCGTTCTGGCAAACACCGTATATCTTTGGCAGATCGCATCATAATCTATTTCTTCTGCCTGCTCCGAAAGGTCAATGGCATTCTTCCAACCGTGTACTCCTGCCCGTTTCGCAATCATACTGACCGTTTTTACATGATCCCCTGAGATAATCTTTGTCTCCACACCCTCCTTCCGGAAGAATTCCAGTATTTGATTGGCACAGGGCCGGATCGTATCCTCCAGGGAAATGCTGTAAAGCGGCTGAATTCCTTCCGGAAGGCGCGTTTCATCCTCCCACATTTTCCCCGAATAGCCGATAGCTACCAGCCTGCGGCCTTTCTCCAATTCCTGCTCCAGATTTTCAGGCAGAGGGCCGAACAGTTTTTCCGCCGCATCCACTTCCCCCACAGGCAGGATAGAACGTACTTTCAGCCTTCCATCCGTAAGAGTGCCTGTCTTATCCAGGCAGATCGTATCCACATGTGCAAGGGTTTCCAAAGAAAAAATATTTTGTACCAATATCTTCATCCTGGCGAGCCGTATCACTCCTGCTGCCAAAGATACGGAAATCAGAAGCACCAGCCCTTTGGGCAGCATCCCAAGAAGGGCCGCTGCTGAAGAGACGATCGCCTCATTGGCAGGCGTATTCCTGACCAGAAGTTCCGAGTCCACCTTCTTCTCTTTCCTCACTTCATTGACCAGCCGGGACGCATAATTTTCTTCCCTCACATGGATCACCCTGGCATATGCCCTTCCAGCCATCACAAAACTTCCGGAATACAGTTCGTCTCCCGCTTCCTTTGCAACCGCATCGCTCTCCCCGGTCAGCAGCGATTCATTGACTTCAATCTGACCGCTGACCACCTCGGCATCATTACAGATCTGACTGCCGCTCTCCAGCACGAGCAAGTCATCCTTCACCACCTCTTCCGGAGCGATGCCCGTCTCCTTTCCTTCCCTGCGGACGCGTACTGTGGGCCTATTCAGAATAGAAAGCTCATCCACCAGCTTTTTGGCCTTCAGCTCCTGTGCGATCCCGATTATGATATTCAGAATAATAATGGCGATAAACAACATATTGGAATATGCGCCCGCATAAAACAGCAGCGCCGCGATCAGGAAATTCAGGAAATTGAACAGCGTGCACACGTTTTCCCTGACAATCTGTGCCCGGGTCTTCGTAATCCGTTCCGCTGCTTGCTCCCCCTCCCCGCGCGCCCTGCGGCCTTCCTGCTTCCCGTTCTCTGAAGATATCCTAAAAGAAGGTTCTAAAACGCTTGGAGAAAATACTTAAACAATTTCTAAATTTTCCAATCCCCGCCGTCAGCGAGCGTCCTTCCTCTCTTTCCTGGTAAAATAAAGCCGCAGGCGGGTGAAGCGCCTGCGGTCAATTAATCTTATCAGGAAATGGAGGTTTATGACATGATTTTAACGGATGAATTATGTGACAGACTGTGCGCAGCCGCACATGAGAAAAGCAGGGAGATCGGCATTGATATCAGCTTTGCCGTCTGTGATGAACATGGCCTTCCAAGAGTATACCGCCGCTACGGAGAGGCGCTGGTCTTAAGCATCACTCTGGTTCCGGGCAAAGCTTATACAGCCGCAGTGACCCAGAATAAGACCAAGGATGTGGCTGCCTGTTCCGTTGAAGGAGGTTCTCTCATGGCGATTCAGACCAATGATCCCAGGATCACGCTTGTGGCCGGAGGCTATCCCCTGTTCGCAGATGGTAAAATCGCCGACGGAATCGGTGTGGGCGGCGGAACGGAGGAACAGGACTGCGCGATTGCTGAATATGTGGTTTCCGTTTTTGAGGAATTAACCAGATAACATGCAAATTGGACTGCATCCCTTCTAACTGCAAACAGCCATTGACCCTGTTTCTTTTCATTTTAATTTTATTAATACTTCGCCAATATTCCCGGGGTGTTATGTTTATTACGCACCGAAAATAAAATCATTTAAATCCTATAAAGCAAGAATCGGCCTTATTTACAGCCTTCTTTATAATGCGTGAATTTCCTTCTCCAGCTCTCCAACAGCTTCCATCATAGTTTCAAAAGATGGAATCTCCCCATAGAGCATATTCCGCATGGCAGAGTAATCTTCCTGCAGCGCACCCAAACGGTAAGACGGAGGAAGCAGCTTTAAGGTAGCCGGAACAGCTTCCGGGTAACGCGCCCAGGCCCGCGGATAAAACTTTATCTTGAAACCGACTACTTTCTGCAGCAGGTCCAGCCGTTCAAACGCTTTTTCCTTCACAGACGATTTCGCCATACAATAAAGGTCATAATAATGGCGGGAATACCTCTGGGGCATGGAAAGATGTTCAGGCCGGTTGGCCTCATGGTGAAGGATCGTGGCCTTTTCCCAGAAAGTCCGCTCCGGCGCGACCGTTAGAACAGAAACCTCTTTCTGCTTGAATAATTGCGGGTACTGCTCTGCAGCATACGGTACAATATCCACCAGTTCTGCCGGTGTCCAGGCCGCCAACGCCCCAATCTCCAATCGGATCACCTGCAAAGTGGAGGCATCGGTAAACAAGTTTGGATAAGCAAAGATCACCGTTTGCTTATCGTCCTCGTCTATGTAAAGATTGGCCGGAAGGCCCAATTCATCAGAAAGCCCTTCCCGGACCTGCGGGCAAAAGGTTTCTTTCAGGAAGACTTCTGCCTTTCGATTTGCCTCTTTATTGAAGGCATCCTGTTTGGTGTTCGAGCGTTTTTCCCAAGGTTCATTGATACCATATCCCAGGACACGCCAATCCAAAATCAGGTCAATGTCCTCGGAAAACCGGCTGATCAGATGATACCCTTTGGATAAACTGGTCCCGCCCTTAAATGTGACCGTTTTTTTCCACGGAGAACGGTGGAACAGGTAATCCAGCGTCAGGCATACCCAAAAATCCTTTTCCACAATGGCATCGTGAAGGCCGGTTTTTGCTGCAGTGTTATGAAACAGTTCCTGCCGTTCATCTGCCGGAAGTCTGGCAATCTCAATCATTTTCTCTTCCTCCTTTGCAGATCTCTTTAATCACTGTGTAAATCCAATCCGTCGCTTCGGCCCCTTCTGCAAGGAGCGCCGCCTTTTCATCTTCATTCAGCCTGCGGGAAAGCACCCGTATGGTTTTTTCGTCCACATTTTCTTTTCCCAGGGTCTTTAACGCCTGGATCACCAGGATCGTCATAGGCGACAGGCCCGTGACCTCCTTATTCGTCCGGTGCTTAAATTCAATCTTTGTCTTATCCCATTCATAGGTTTTATATGGCCCGTCGCTGATATAGGACCATACTGCCGTTACCTGGGTAGACAGCCCCAGCATATTTAATGCGGTATCTCCACAGGGAGCGATCGTCCAATGATAGCATCTCGCCAATGCTTTGGCAACCGCATCCGGGTCCGCCGCCACATATTCCCCAAGGAGCTTGCTGAATTTCGGCTTTTCAAAGACTCCTTTCAAAATACGCCTGAGTGTACCAGCCTGCACAAGCCGGTTCAGGTTTCTTCGTATGGTCTCGCTGTCCGCTACATCTGAAAAATCGGAAACAATAAAAATTGTACCGTCAGGAGCCGCACCAATGCGGTTTTGAATCTCTTTCGCATAACCGTATGCCATGCGTATCGCCTCCTTTTGTCCCGTTTATTATATATTATTCGGGACAAAAAAGCAATGGACCTGTCCCTCTTCGTAAAGAGTTCCCAAAAAAGACTTCTCCATACATCATGGCAAGACAAAGCATGCTATTATTTCTCCATACTGCCCAGAATACCCACACCGCCGTACACCGAACACAATTCTCCGTTCCGAATATGGATGCATAAACACCTGAGCCGATTGTGACACGATTGATACCTTAGCAACCGACACAAAATATATCCCGGTAACGAATAGCCAATGAATCTGCTGGTTTTCATTTTAACTTTTTTAATACTTCGCCAATGTCCCCATCAATGCAGATCGAACGATCCGCAATATCTTTTGGCGCGCTGGCTTCCCTCAGATTGACGCAGGCATAGATTGCCCTGGGGTTTTCCGCTGTCATTCTCCAGAAGGAAAATTTCACTATGCCCGGGGTATTATATCCAACACCGACTTCCAAAAACAGGACTTTCATATTCTGATGTCTGCGGAGGAAATCCGAATAGCGCTCCGCCGCCCTGTGCCAGCCTTCATCTTCAACGAATGTATCGTCTGCGCGGAGATTCATGCTCATGGGCCTCCCGCATTTCGGACAATGGGGCACCAATTCGGAAGGGATTTTCCCCTTAGGCGCCCGCCCCTGCGGCAGCGTCAATGTGCCGTCTGCGGCGATCACATATCCCTGCGCCTCCACCATTTGCCGGATCATTTCCTCATTCTCGTAGGTCTCTTGATGGCATGGGCCGCTGCATTGGAACAGGCCGTAATCTCCTTGCGTATAAAATAGGCGGTTCTTGTCAAATCCGGCTTTCTGAAAACAATGATCCACATTGGTGGTCAGGACGAAATAATCTTTATCCCTAATGAGGTCATAAAGTTCCTGGTATACCTGCTTCGGCGCGTCCATATACCGGTTGATATAGACGTATCTGCTCCAATAAGCCCAGTGTTCTTCCAACGTCTCATAGGGATAGAAGCCGCCTGTATACATGTTATGGAAATCATATTTTTCTGCAAAATCTGCAAAATACTGCCAAAAGCGTTTCCCTTCATAAGTAAACCCTGCGGAAACGGACAGCCCCGCCCCGGCCCCTATGACGACCGCATCCGCCTGGCCGAGCGCATCACGCAGCCGTTTCGTTTCATCCGGGCAGGAAGCTTCCGCTCTCCCTGGGAACTCCGTCTTTCTCTTCCTAAACGTAATCATACATCTCACCTCTCCGCCAGACATTTCCGTCTCTTCTGCTGCCTCTAAGCGCCCTTTCTTTGAACCGCGCCCACCGGACAGTGCTCATAACAGTTTCCGCAGTGCAGGCAATGTTCCTGGTTGATCGCAAACGGCTGCCCGGGAAGGATACAGCTCTGCGGGCAGCTGCGTTCACAGGCGCCGCATCCGATACATGCATCGGTGATCTGATAGCCTTTGGGCATCTCCTTTCCGTCTCCGACGATATATGTTTCCCTGAAAATAGGATGTACTCCCAGATTAAAATATTCAATCTGTGCATCCCGTATCTCGAATATGATGCCAATTTCCCGCGTCTTTTTGGGATATACGTTGGATAGATAAGGCTGCTCTTCAAAAATAACGTCGATCCAGTGCTGCTGTTCCTCCTGCGGAACCGGAACCGCTTTTGCGGAAAGACGGATCATTTCTTTATATCGGGTATATCCCAGAATCTGTACCCGTCCGTCGGCAAGCAGTTCCCTGTAGAATTCCTTTCCCCTGGCCGTGAAGAAATAAAGTGCATCCGGTTCATAATGAATAGCGCTGATATTGCGCACCTGCGGCCCGCCCTGCTCATCCGTTGCCGCAAATGCCAGAACGCCCACATATTTCAATTTCTGTAAACAGGTTTTCGCATCCATTTTTTCCCTCCGTTTCACCGCACAACAACCTTCCGTCTGCAGTTATTATTCTATGCCACGCCACGGAGTAAAAAAAGTACGCACTTTTTTATAACCGGGTTACCTGCTGGTAACTGCGGGCTGTTAGGCCGCCAGGGGCAGGAAAAAATCCAGGCCCGCAGCGTCCAGACAACCCAGCCGGAAGACGCCAGGCACATACGCCCTTCAGTCCCCGCCTGGGAGCCGGTGGCATTCCTTTCCCTGTAAACCACTTCAAAAATCGGCTGTTTCTAAGCTTTTGTGCCCGTTTGATATTGAATCTCTTTGTATGTTGCACTATAATCAGGATGTAACATTCATATTGGAACTATTGGAAAGGGATTACTCTATGCTGACCAAAGAAGAAATGCCCGCTTGTCCTGTAGCGACCACAGTTCAGCTGATCGGCAGCAAATGGAAACTGTTAATTCTGAGGAATCTCCGCATACGTCCATGGCGTTTTAATGAACTGTGCAAAGATCTGGAGGGTATCAGCCAGAAGGTGCTTACCGACAGCCTGCGTGCCATGGAAGAAGACGGTATTATCACCCGGACAGTATATCCGGAAGTTCCTCCACGGGTGGAATATGCTCTGACTCCTCTGGGAGAATCCATGAAGCCCATCCTGGATGCAATGGCGCAGTGGGGAATGGAATATAAGAAGCGGATGCAGTAGCGAAGCTGTCATCAGCCGCCGCGTATCCGGCAGGATTTCTTCTTCCCTGTAGCAGGGAATAACCAAATAGAGCCTCTTCGCTTCTTTCATCTCATCCATTCCATCCATATATCTTAATCAGTGATCTGCAGGGAAGCGGATACGCGCTCACGGGGAAATTATGCATGTCCGATGTATTGGAATCGATCAGGTAATCCACCGTTCTTCCTTCTTCGTCCCTGATCACATCCGTAATCATCACGACATGATTCCAGTTGTCCGGAAATCCCAGGCGAATCAGATCTCCCGCCTCTCCTTCTTCATAGGCATAATCCACAGCTGCAACCAGGCCAAATCCTTCATTTTCCGCAGCATATTGATAGAATTCATCCACTCCTGTCCAGGAAGGGGATCTGCCTTCCGCGCTGCCGCTGTTATCCGGATCCTCACCGTACCATTTCCAGACCGCATTTCCCTCTCTGTCCATTGGAATCCCTCCGGCCAGAAGGCATTGGGAAACAAAATTCTGACAGTTTCCCCCTCGCCCGGAATAGTCGGCCCATTCCTCATTTCTTCTTCCAACCCATTCTCCCGCATAGGCGACTGCCGCTTCTGCGTCATACGCATTTTCGTATTGAGGGGAGGCGGTTGTGGTTCCTTCTTTCCAGCTTCCCAGCTGTGCCTGTGTTTCCTCCACCAGCGCATCCACCCTTCCCTGCAGGTAATTGCGCGCGTCCGGGATGTCTTCCACCGGTTGTCCCCAATATTCTCCGAACAGATGCCAGTAGATCCCATCTCTCTGCAGATGTTCCTGAATTTTCCATTCTCCATTCTGACCGGTCAGCACAAACCGATGGCTGATCCCATACTGTTCGGAATCCACCTGCGGATGCTGGGTAAAATTCTGCCGGTTCCACTCTTCCGCCAGCACTTCCACGCTCCCGTCATCCGCCTCATTCACTTCCGTAACCGACAATTCATAATAATAAGACGCCAATGTCAGATCCGTCGGCTGCAGGCTTCGGATTCCGATCAGATACTCCAGTCCCTTTTCATTCATCCACGCCTGCAGCCCGTCCGGCTCCGCGAACAGCTCTGCCAGCCCGGCATCTATTTCCAGTGCAGAAACGCTGTCAAAATACGCATCCATATAATCCGCAATCAGCCTCTGCTGCTCTTCTGACAAAAGTCCAGCGCCTTCTCCCGTCAGGATACCGTTTCCTGCCCCTGTTTCCGTGAGGGCTTCCGCTGCTCCGGCCATCTCCGTCCCCTCTGCCTCTTCCACGCCAGTTTCCGTATTCGGGACGTTCTCCGTCAATATTTCCCCGGCCACCGTAGCGGAAGGCGCAATGCCCTGTACGGCATCCTCACTCTGTGCAGAACATGCAGACAGGCTCAGAAGAAGCGCTCCTGCCAAAAACATCAAGGTTTTCTTTCTCGCCTTTCTCATCCGTTATTTCTCCTGCCGCTCTTCTTGCGGAATACACCGACAATCTCCCGTCCGAAGCCCATGTCTCCCAGAATCCGATACAGTTCCACCGTTTTTTCCATCGAAAGGACATGAAACAGGTTTTCCAGCCGCACCGCCGTCGCATGGGCTGCTTTCCCGGTCTCAGGCCGCTCATAATAGTTGGAATTGGGATTCAGCAGCTGAAAATCCACAAACGTATCTCCATAGAAATCGATCTGTTCAAATCCGCAGGCCTCCAGCAGCCGGAGCATTCCTTCCCTGTTAAAATAGCCCGTATGATCCGGATCATCCAGCCAATACTCTTCCTTCAGCTCTCCGCTTGCCAGAAGCATCTGCTGCAGATGGGAATAATTGTTTGCCACCTTGACCACCAGAATGGATTGAACCGTCATCAACTTTTCTGCCGCGGCCAGACATTCTTCCGGATTCAGCACCATATCGAGCACCCGATCCATGTTGATCACATCATATGTCTCTCCCCGCTCCGCCATCTGAGGAAGCAGGGTTTCCATATCGCCCTGTTCAAAATAGGCGAGCATCTGCGGATGGAAGGACTGCAGCGCATAGGAACCGCAGTCAATTCCCTTTACCCGAACGCCTTTCTCGTAAAAATACTGGAGCAAAAACCCTTCTCCGCAGCCGATATCCAGCAGCGAATAGGAACCGGGATCCATAGGACGAACAGCCTCTCCAGAAGCTGACGCTTCTGTCATATGCTGGTTTCCAACCTTCCTCAGGTTCTCTTCCACTACCCAGGCACGTTCCTCTATCTTATTCAGAATGAACTCCAGTTCCTCCTGCGGATAAGCCTTCTGGTAAGTCGCTCCCGCGTATTCCTGAAAATAATTCTCTTCAAAGTTCCTGTCTCTTTCCTCTCTGGTATTTTTCTTTCTTAATTCATAATAACCATACTTGTTCAGAAACACAGGCTGGAAATTATCTCTCAGTTCCCATCCTTCCGGCAGTTTTCCCGTTTTTTCTTTTTTTTCCATGGTATCTCCTTTCTGCTTCATCATCTGTATCCGTCTTAAGGAATATACGCTCCATCTGTCCAACCCGCGCTGCCCTCATCTTCCCTGCGCCTGCAGAATACAGGTTTCGTATCCCTTGCGGCGGTCATACAGCATGCTCTTTTCTGCTCCCGGCAGGCGCTCTTCCAGAATTCGCAGATATCTGGGGTTATGGTAGATAAACACAGCGTCCTGCCATCTGCCGCCCCTGCTTTCCAATATCCTGTCCATCACCTTCTCCATCACCTCTTCGGAAAAGGGATTGAAGAAAAAATATACGTTATAGTCTCCATATCCATCGAATGAAATGGCATCTGCCTGTATACAGGACACACGATCCGTCAGTCTCAAGCGATTCAGGTTCCGCCTCGCGATCCGAACCAGTTCCGGCTGCAGTTCAATCCCCGCCACTTTCCCAAACGGAAACCTGGATGCTTCTTTGAGCACCACGCCTTTCCCACAGCCCACATCCAGCAGTTTTCTTTCCGTGGAATAATCCAGCCTTCCAAAAATATCCCGGAGATGCTTTTCATCCGTCTTGCTGTAGCCGTGATAGCGTCCTTCACTTCGGGCAAAAAGTCCTGTATCCCGTTTCATCTTTCAATCACCCGTATCTGTTCTGTCCTGTTTTCATTCAGGGTAAACTGCCCGGCAATTCCTTCTGTCAGGATGATTTCCCCGTCTTCCGTGACCAGCAGCATGTCAAATCCGCCGTTCGCGCGCCAGTACTCCACTGCCCCGTCCTCACCCATAACGAACAGGGCCGTAGAAAGCGCATCGCACAGTTTGCCTTCCTCACCGATAATCGTCACCGCCTGGAGCCCTCCATCCGCCGGATACCCGGTGGACGGGTCCAGTATATGCCAGTAGATATTTCCTTCTTCATCTTCAAAATAGTTCTCATATCCTCCGGAAGTCACCACGGCCGCATCACTGATCCGAAGCACTCCCAGGTTTCCTTCTTCCCACGGAGCACGAATTCCCAATCGCCAGTCGTTCCCGTCTGGCCGGGAGCTAATGGCCTGTACATTGCCGCCCAGATTAATCAAAGCGGACTCAACTCCATATTCCTTCAGCACTTCGATCACAAGATCTCCTGCATAGCCTTTTCCCACAGCGCCCATATCCAGCTGCATCCCATCCGGTACCGTCAGACGGTCGCCTTCCAGGCTGATCCGTCCGTAATCCACGTTCTGAAGGAGGGACGCAATCTGTCCTTCTTCCGGCACCTGTTTGGACTGCGTGGTAAATCCCCAGGCAGAAAGCACAGGATAGATGGTAGGATCCACAGCCCCATCCGTCTGCTCTGCCATATCCAAAGCAAAGGAAACCAGCTGCGCTGTTTCATCGCTGACAGTTACCGGCTGGCCGCCGCTGTGATTGGCCTGATAGATCTCACTGTTCTGATCTGTAACAGACCAAAGGGCTTCCGCTTCCTCAACCTGTTCCAGGGCCATATCCAAGGCTTCCGCTGCATTTTTACCATAAGCTGTGAATGTCATATAAGTATTCATCGCGAACAGAGAACGTTCCTGGGCAGACAGTTCCTGTTCCCGGGCACAGCCTGTCAGCATGAACGCCAGAAACAAAGCTAAGCTCAAAATACGACGCCCTTTCAACCACAGCTCTCCTTTCTTTTATCAGGGAAACGGCGGCCGGAACCCATTCCAGCCGCCGCTTCTGCACCCCTTGTCTCCGGTATTCCAAAATCAGAATACTACATCTCAATTTTAATGACTAATACTTATTTTTAATACAATATCATACCTAATAGGCATTTTATAAGATTCGTAACCCGTAACACAAAACCGGTTAATCTAGATAAATCCATGTTTTCGTTCCTGCATCCGTTATGTTTATTGTAAAATCGGCGGGAAGAAATGTACAATGCCAAATCAGTACAGCAGTATGTTTAAAACGTATGCTGGCAGAGGTTACAGCATATCCTTCAGCTTGGCGATATCTTCATCCGTACGAGCCCCTTGAATTGGGCCTTCCATACTCTCTTTGGAAAATCGGGTAATGCCTCAGCGCCCTCTATTCCTCCTTCGCTGTCCTCTTCCATGGCTTCCTGAACTTCTGTTCCCCCAGATTCCCCTTCCTCCTCCGGCCGGGATGCCTCTTCCACCTCAGATTCTGACTGAGCCCTACTGAACTTTCTTCCTCTATATCCTGTTCCTGCGCGCCCGAGCTTTCCCCTCCGCAGGCGGTCATGAGCAGGGCCAGCAACACTGCCGGTAAAATGCCTTTCATCTTCTTCATTTCCATCCGTTCTTTCCTTATAGTTGCAAAGAACACTCCGCGTTTTCTGTTTCACACATTTTTAGGCCAAAAAAAATGCAGATGCATAATCGGCCGTTTTCCGTTGCACCTACATTATAATTGAAGGGAATCTCTATCTATGATTTGTTTTTCTTTCTTCATGCCATATCTTCAGCCTTCATACTTCTTGTCAACCTCCATCATTCCCTCCTCCGGCCGTTCCTCCAGCCTGCCTTCCATTAGCTCTTTTTCTACCAAATATCTGGGTCGCCTCTTCGATTCCAGATAATCTTTTCCCGTATATTCCCCTACAATTCCCAATGCGGTCATCTGCATCCCACAGCTAAGCCAGTTCGTCAGGCTTTTCCTTCTTCCTTCCTTGTCCCTGCTGAGTTCACCATATATCCACTTTCCCGCACTCATGGAAAGGATTGCCAGGCCTACAACCAGAATCAGGCGCAGAGGACGCATGCTGAAGGATGTAATCCCCTCAAATGCCAACGACATCATCTTGCTGACCGAATATTTGCTTTCTCCAGCCCTCCTTGCTTTCCTTTCATATTCCACAATTGCTGTCCGGTGGCCCATGGATGGCAGCACCCCTCTCAGAAATAAGTTCACTTCTCTATATCCTTTCAGTTCTTTCAGCACCTTACTTCCCATCAGCCGAAATTCAGCGTGGTTCGGAATCAGATGGCAGCCCAGCCAATTGGCCAACTCATAGAAAGCTTCTGCACTCAGCCTCTTCAGCAATGTGTCTGTCTTTCTGCTTTTCCTCACCCCGTAGACCACTTCTGCTCCGTTCTCATATGCTTCCAGCATCTTATCTATCGCTTCAATATCATCCTGTAAGTCGGCATCCATAGTAATTACAGCATCTGCCTTTCCCTCCGCTTCCAGGATCCCCGCCATCAGCGCGTTCTGATGTCCCCAATTACGCGTAAGGAGCAGGCCTTCCACCAGCGTTTCTTTCCTGTATGCCCTTTCTATTATTTCCCAAGTAGAGTCATCCGAGCCATCATCCACAAACAAAATCCTACTGTCCTCAGCAGCCTTGCCCCCTTCTATCAGCCCATACATCTTTTTCACCAAGCGCCTTAATGTATCTGGCAGTATTTCTTCCTCCCTATAACAGGGAACAACAAAATAAATTCTTGTCGGCTCTTTCATTTCTACCTCCATGCCAGAAAGCCTATATCCAGTTCTGCCTGAACCAGCCTTTTCTTTGCCCCACCGCAGCAGATACAGAATCCCACTCCTCTTTTACGCTTTGTCTTACGACCCAGGGAACATATTTCATGCTTAATAAGGCATCTTCCAACTTCTCCGCCTGTTAGAGCCTTTCCAAAACTTGATGAAAGGGAGAAATACGGCCCTATAGCTCTGCCTTCCTCCCTCATTAAAAACTCTTTAATTAATCAATTAATGATTAACTACTTAACATTATATCTATGTATTGTGTTCTATCTGTGAAATTTGTCATAAATTGAAGGAAAAAATAAATAATAGTTCAAGTTGTCCCGAACTGCCGCAAAAATATTTCTGTTTTCTATATCGACTTACACATCCAGATATGCGGGCATCCTTCTTCCGGTTCAATCTCGCTGCAGGGCTGATATCCCTGCTTTTCATAAAACCGGCGTACCCTCACCTGTGCATGAAGGAGCGTGCGCACGCCCCCTGCATCCTTGGCGATTTTCTCTGCAGCCTTCAGCAGCCCGGCTCCGATGGATTGCCCGCGGTATTGCTTCATTACCGCAATCCTTCCGATCACATAGTCCGGCGTCCCCGGTTTGGGAAACAGTCTGCATGTGGCGATGGGCTGTTCTTTCTCAAACAGGACAAGATGCTTTGCATAAGCATCCGTCTCGTCGAATTCTTCCTGAAAACCCTGTTCCTCCATAAAAACAGCCCGGCGGATGTCCTCCGCTTCTTTGGGCAGCGCATTAAAGCATTTCAGTTCCATGTCTTTTCCTCCCAAGTGCCAAAGAGCATCCGTAAGCCAACCTTATAGCACAACTGTGCCGTACCTGCGGTCAGCTTCCGAATGCCCTTTAAAGCAAGTATTCCATATGCAAACATTATAGCAGGCCAGACGGAAACGTCAATGCCATCCCTACCGCCTGCTTCCATAGCTGTTTCCTCTTTTCTCTCTCCTCTTTGGGCATTTGTGCATCATATACAGCCCATTCCTGTTTCTCAAACAGGCTGCCCTCATCATAGAGCCCTGCGGCGATCCCGGCCATATATGCCGCGCCGGTTACCGAAGCGGCTTCGTTTCGCGCTGCCAAAACCCTCTTTCCGCACAGGTCGCTCTGAAACTGCATCAGATACCGGTTCTTTGCGGGGCCTCCATCCGCCCGGATTTCCTGGATCGCAACCTTGCTGTCCGCTTCCATTGCATCCAGGACATCCGTGATCTGGTAAGCGATGCTCTCCAGGGCAGCTTTCACCAGTTCAGCCCGGCCAGTGGTTCTGGACATGCCGCAGATCAGCGCCCGCGCATCGGAGGACCAATAAGGCGCCGACAGGCCGCTGAATGCGGGGATCAGAAGCGTTCCGTCCTCCTTGCGGGCCTTTTCCGCCAATTCCTGTGCTTCCTGCGCAGAAGCAAGAAGGCCCAGATCCTCTTTCAGCCAGGTGATCACAGCTCCGGTATAATTGATATTGCCTTCCAGGACATATTCCGCCCTTTCCCCTCTGCTCCATGCCAAAGATGCGGACAGCCCTGAAGAACTCCGGATAAGCCGTTCGCCCACATGCATCATGATGGAAGAACCCGTTCCATAGGTAGCCTTTACCATCCCCGGTCTGTGACAACCCTGCCCGAAAAGAGCGGCATGGGAGTCCCCCATCACGCATCTGATCGGTATTTTCTCATCCAGAAATCCTTCAAAATCCGTGCTCCCGTAGCTGGCATCGCTGTCCATGACCTGGGGAAGAAGTTCCATGGGAATGCCGAATACCGCACACAATTCCTCATCCCAGGCATAGGTTTCGAGATTGAAAAGCTGCGTTCTGGAAGCATTGGAAGCGTCCGTAAGGAAAGCATTCCCGCCTGTCAGCTTATAAATAAGCCAGCTGTCCACCGTTCCCAGATGGAGACCTTCTGTTCCCCGTTCCTTCACTGCGGGCTCATTTTCCAAAAGCCATGCCATCTTGGCTGCCGGAAAGTATGGCGAAAGCGGCAGCCCTGTCCTGTCATAGATCTGCTCTGCATGATCTTTCAGCCGCTCTGCGATGCCGGCCGCGCGGGAACACTGCCATACCACCGCATGGCCGATGGGCCTCCCCTCCCGATCCCACAAAAGGATCGTCTCTCTCTGATTGCTGATCCCAACCGTCCGGATTCTTCCTTTATCGATGCCGGCCCGCTCCACCACTTCGCGCACTGCCTGGATCAGATGATCGTAGATTTCCATCGGATCATGGGAAATCCAGCCCTTTTCATTGATGATCTGTTTATGCCCGATATCCGCCCGGGCGACCATGTCTGCCCTCTCATCGAACAGAACTGCCTTCGTTCCCTGCGTGCTCTGATCAATTCCCAATACATATTCCATGTTTCGTCAACCCAATTCCCTTCTCACCGTGTTCGCGATTCCCTCCGCATCCAGGCCATAATGGGCGAAAATCTCCCGATTCGTTCCCGCAATGATATGGCCGTCCGGCAGCGCGATATTGACCACCTTCCTGGGACAGGAAGCCGCCACCGTCTGAGCCACCATGCTTCCCAGCCCGCCGTAAGGCGAGTGTTCTTCCACCGTCACCACCAGCCTGGCGTCCTGGGCCGCCCGGATCACTGCTTCCTCATCCAAAGGTTTAACACAATACATGTCAATCACCCCTGTATGATATCCTTCCTTCTCCAGCCTCCTGGCAGCTTCCACCGCCTGCGCGACCATTTCACCGCAGGCAATGATGACCGCGTCCGTTCCCTGTGCGAGTACCCTGGCTTCGTTCAGATCAAAGGTCTCTCCTTCTTTATACACATCCTCTGACGGGGAACGGCTCACCCGGATATAGGAGGGCAGTTCATCCTGAAGCAGTTCCTTCACCAGCCATTCCGTCTGAAAACGGTCGCTGGGCAGATACACGCGCATGCCCGGCAGGCTTGCCATGGCCGCTATGTCCTGGCAGGAATGGTGGGTCATTCCCAGCGCTCCATAGCTCACTCCCCCGCTGATTCCAATCAGCGTCACATTGGTCTGGGAATAGGCCACATCCACCTTTACCTGTTCGTAGCTTCTGGTGGACAGAAAGCTCGCCGGTGATGCGGCGAACACTTTCTTTCCGCAGGCAGCCAGCCCCGCGGATATGGTCACAAGGTTCTGTTCCGCGATGCCCACCTCCACGAACTGCTCCGGATACCCGGCGGCAAACGGCGCCAGGGATGCCGAACCTCTGGAATCAGAACAGCATACCACGATATCCTTATCTTTCTTCGCCACCTCAAGCAGCGTATCGCAAATCGCCTGTCTGTTTGCAATCTTATTCATGAAGCGCCTCCTCCAGTTCTCTCACAGCCTGTTCATACTGTTCCTGCGTCATCACGCCATGATGCCAGCTCTTGTTATCTTCCATGAAGGATACACCTTTTCCCTTTACCGTATAGGCGATCACCGCCACCGGCTTATCCTTCACATATCCCGCTTCTTCATAGGCAGTAAGCAGCTGCGCACAGCTGTTCCCATCCTGCACTTCAATCACATGCCAGCCAAAAGAGCGGAACTTCTCGCACAGATCATCACTGCTCATCACCTCTCTGGTAAAACCGCTGATCTGAAGCCGGTTCACATCCACTGTCGCGCACAGGTTATCCAGACCATACTGGGAGGCGGCCATCATCGCTTCATAATTGGAACCTTCCGCCATCTCCCCGTCCCCCAGCACCACATAGGTTCTATATTTCCGGCCATCCATCTTGGCCGCCAGCGCCATCCCCACGCCCAGGGCCAGGCCGTGCCCGAGAGAGCCGGAATTAATCTCGATTCCCGGCACCTCCGTGTTGGGGTGTCCGATATAGCGGGAACCGTAGGCGCTGAATGTGTTGATCGCCTCCTGTTTATCAAAAAAGCCCAGATCTCCCAGCACCATGTACAGGGCGTCCACACAATGCCCTTTGCTCAGCAGGAACCGATCCCGGTCCGGCTGCTTCCAGTTGTCCGGCGAAACATGCATCACACGGTAGTACAGCACGGTCAGGATATCGATCACGCTCAGATCTCCGCCCACATGCCCCGCGCCGGAACGATATACCTCCTCGATGATATCCCGTCTCAGCTGATACGCCTTCCTGGTCAGTTCATCCATCTTCCTTCCTCCATTCTGCCGAATCATTTCCAGGAAACCGTTCAGGCAGATCTGCGCATACACCGCACAGTCCTGCCCAAACGGCTGCCTTCCTCATTCCCCGCGAATATATGCGCGCACTTCTTCCTCCACGTCATCATACAGATCCGGTTTGATTCCAAGATATTTGCAGGCCTCATAGAGAACCGGAACCACATCCTTGTGAATGCCCACACAGTGATGAATATAAGGGCCCTCCACAATCTTCGCTTCCAGACGCTTCAGGTTTTTCACTTCCACCCATACATACGTCCCCTTTGTATAAGGGCCGTCTATTCCTTTGGCATTGCCAAGAAGGAGGGAATATTCCCCATTGTCCCCGTCAAACCGGCAAAGCGTCATCTCGCCGTGCTTCGCCTCTCCCATACCTGCGGCTTCCACCAGGACCGCCGTAATCGCTCCATGAATATCCGTTTCGCAGACCACAGGGAAGCCCTCTTCGTTCAGCAGGCTGTTTGCCGCGCAGGGCATGATGCCGATTTCTCCCTGCAGGGCGTTCCAGCACTGGATGGCGGCCGCATTGCACCCATAGCGATCCGCCAGGTTCCGGATGGCCACCTTCAGGGCTGCCACATTTTCCAGTTCCTCTTCCTTGATCAGAATCCGGAAATGTTCCCGGCAATAGGCCATCACTTCCTTTACCTTGCCGCCCTCTTCTTTTGCCTTCCGCATCTCTTCCGTCAGTTCCGACAGCGGGATGGGGGACAGCTGAATGTGAAAGCGTTCCAGAAGTTCTCCCTCGTTGCACATGGTGGACCAGAAATCAAAGGGCCTGGGGCCGATCTGCAGGATCCTGGTTTTGCGGAAAGCTTTTACCACATTGCAGACCGCCAGGAAGTTGCGGATTCCCCGTTCAAATTCCGGATCCTCCAGCCTGCAGTTGCACAGATAAGTGAAAGGGATGCGGAATCTGCGCAGCACCTTGCCCGTGGCGAACAGGCCGCACTGGCTGTCCCGCAGGCGGATCCCGTTCTCATCCGGCCTCTCATCCCTGGGCCCCCAGAGCAGAACAGGCACATTCAGATCCTGAGCCAGTCTCGCCACCTCATACTCTGTCCCAAAATTCCCGTGCGGAAAAAATAAGCCGTCCACCCCGGCCCTGCTGAATTTCTCTGCGATCCGGATCCGGTCTCCATCCTCGTGCAGAAGTCCGTCCTCGGCTATATCCGTAATATCCACAAAGGATACGCCCATTTCCCTTAACTTCTCCCTGGTCAGATCCGCATATTTTACCGCGTCAGGAGCGGAAAAAATGCTCCTTCTCGTAGGGCCAGCCCCAATACGATTTTTTCCATCCCTTTTCCTCCTTTTCTTCCCTTATAACTTCTCGGAATCTTCAGCCCTGATTTTATAAGGCTTTCCGACCCCTATCT
>USKC01000021.1 GCA_900555195.1 uncultured Lachnospiraceae bacterium | reverse complement strand
CGCGCATGGGGGCCTGCAGCGTCCCTGTTCTTTTATCCGGAGGACGCTTTCGCTCCGCTAAAAACACAACGGCACATAAGGCGGCAGAGGACGCCGCCTAAGTGCCGGTGTTTTTAGAGGCCTCCGGATAAAAGAACAGGGACGCTGCAGGCCCCCATGCGCGGCATAGGAACGGATATGCAGCGGCAAAATACGGGGCCAGGATTTCTTGTCTGCCGTCCCCTAACGGAACAGCTTCATGATCTCATGAATAAAGCGGGTCTCCACCTGCGTCAGTTCCGTATGCTTTTTCTTAAGCCAGCCGAATTCATATTTCAGGTGAATATTCTGGCAGGGATAGATCACCATGGACAGCGGCACATTCAGCTTATTATAAATCTTGCCGCACTGTGCCACGCAGAAATAAGCGGGCAGCTGTCCGCACAAGCTGACCGCAGTATCATTGTCGGCCACATATACCACCCGGGGATTGCCAAACGCCGTCCGGATCTCTTCCGCTTCTTTAGTAAAAGGATAGATAGTTTCCTTAGTCATCAGAAGCAGCTGCTCAGATAGCAGCCCTTTTTTCATCCGGTTCAGTTCCAATTCATTCAGCGGATTGTTTCTGGCCAGGGCCACTCCCACGTTCAGCCGGCCCAGGGCATGGTATTCCAATCCGTTTTCCTCAAATAATGTACAGGCTTCTTCTGTATAAGTGTTCAGCGTCATCAGGATTCCCAGGCTGCTTCTCCCTTCTTTCACATCTGCATATACTTCCGAATAGGATTTTTGATAGAACTGGAAATCCGTTTCCACATTCATATACTGTGCAAGAAGCCTCGCAAAGATTTCGCTCGCAAACATCATCTGTCCGCAGGTGGCGCCAAAGCGCAGCGGCTGTCCCCTGCCTTCCTCCACATGGGAAGCCATTTTTTTCATCCGCTCCACATGCTGGAGCGTCTTTTCTGCTTCCATCAGAAACGCGCGCCCAAAATCCGTGGCCGCGATTCCTTCCGTCGTCCTGATAAAGATCTCCCGTCCCAGCTCCACTTCCAGCGCATGGATGGATTTGCTGAGCGCGGACTGGGAAATAAAAAGCGTCTGGGCCGCTCTGCTGAACGACCCCAGACGGTTAATTTCATTGGCATAGACCAGCTGATTCAGATTCATACACGCATTTTCCTTCCTGCCAGACCGCTCTCACATCGCCGAGCGCTCCAATCTCCTCACAGGGATTTCCCCCTACCGCGATGATATCCGCCAGATACCCTTCCTGTATCCGGCCGAGGCAGTCCTCCATGCCCAAAGCCCTGGCGCCGTTTGCCGTTGCACAGGCAATCGCTTCCAGAGGAGTGAGGCCGTATTCCACCATATACCTGCATTCCACATGGACAGGCGAGGCCTCCGGATGTCCGCAGCAGTCCGTATCCGTTCCGGTCGCTACGATCACGCCCGTATCATAGAGTTTCTTGAAATTCTCCCGATAAGTGATGACCGTATCTTTCAGATAGGCTTCGTTCTCGCCAAGTTCTCCGCCCATATTTTCCTTTACCAGATCATACGCGTAGTTGAACACATAAATCGTGGGAACCCATATCTGACCGTTGTCACGCATTCGCTCCGCCTGTTCAACCGTAAGGTGCGTGCCATGCTCTATGGTATCGCATCCGGCCTGAATGCACATCTCCATGGAAGGATCATATCCCGCATGGGCGGCCACCCTGCGGCCGAACCGATGCGCTTCTTTTACAGCGGCGTTCAGCTCTTCCTGGCTGAATTCTTCTCCCCGGTAAGCCTCGCTGTCCAGCAACTTGATGCAGTCCGCTCCGTCGCGGATATTGCGTCTCACCGCTTTTCTGATCTCTTCCGGGCCATCCACCTCTTCAACCGCCCCTTTCATGCCCCATCCATGTCCGCCGGTCATGCACAGCCCCTTCAGGCAGGTGAAAATCCTGGGCGCTTTCAGGTATCCTGCGGCAGCCGCCCGCTTCAGCGTCATGCCGATCCCATCGGCGCTGGACACATCCCGGATGGTGGTCACTCCTGCCTTCAGCGTATCTTCCATGCACTTTCCCACATAATATGCCCACAATTTGGGATCTGCCGCAAACGCCGCCTCATCCTTGTCTCCATAATAATAGCCGATGTGTGTGTGCAGATCGATCATGCCCGGCATCAGCGTACAGCCCTTAAGGACGATCTTCTCTTCCCCGGGGAACTGCGCCTGAAGTTCCTGAACCGGCCCGGCCGCCTTGATCCGGCCGTTTTCCAGAACCACAGCCCCCTCTTCGATCACCGTCTTTCCATCTCCTGTTATCATTCTGTCCGCAACCAGCATACCATCCGTCCCCCTTTTCCTAGTTCAGTTCCTTGGCGCGCAGGCACATCACCGTATGTCCGTCTCCCAAATCCTCCGTCGCCACGCCTTCCCTGCAGGCATCCTTGGCATAAGGGCAGCGCCCCGCAAACCGGCAGCCCTCCGGCGGATTGTAGGGCGTGGGCAGATCCCCTTCCAGAAGGACGCGCTTTTTTTCTGCCTTTTCTTTACGGGTGAACGCGGGAACCGCCGACAGCAGCGCCCGTGTATACGGATGGGCAGGCGCGTCAAAGATCTGCTTTTTGCTTCCCATCTCCACAATCTGTCCAAGATACATCACGGCCACATCATCACTGATGAACCGGACAATGCTCAGATCATGGGAAATGAACAGATAGGTAAGACCCATGTCCTCCTGCATATCCTTCAGCAGATTGATGATCTGCGCCTGAATCGATACGTCCAAGGCGGACACCGCCTCATCACAGACCACGAACTTCGGATTCGTCGCAAGCGCCCTGGCGATGCTGATCCTCTGTCTCTGCCCTCCGGAGAACTGATGCGGGTAACGCAGGGCCTGTTCCGGGAAAAGGCCGCATTTTTCCATCAGTTCTTCCACCCTGTCCTCCAGCTGCGCCCTGTCCTTTACCTGTTTCTGCGCCAGCAGCCCTTCTCCGATCAGGTCATAGACCGTCATCCTGGGATCCAGAGAGGAATAGGGATCCTGGAAAATGATCTGCATTTTCCTGCGAATCTCGTGCAGCTTGTCTCCGGAAGCGCTGCATACGTCGCTGCCGTCAAACATCACCCTGCCGGATGTGGCCGGCGTAAGGCCCAGAATCGTTCTTCCGGCCGTGGACTTTCCGCAGCCGCTCTCTCCCACCAGGCCCAGCACGCGGCCTCTTTTGATCGAGAAGCTGATATCATCCACCGCCTGCACATAGCCCAGCGTATGCTGGATAAAACCGCCCTTTACGGGGAAATATTTTTTTAAGTGTTCGACTTCGATGATATTATCCAAGGTTCTCTCTCCCTTCCTGATATCTCCAGCAGGCCACTTTGTGGCTTCCCGCGCCGTGATCCGGCTCTAACTCGATCTCCGGCGGGAACTGGCTGCGGCATCGCTCCTGCGCATAACGGCATCTGGGATGGAACGGGCATCCCTCCGGCTTATCGTTCAGGGAAGGCACATTTCCGGGTATCACTTCCAGCCTGTCCCCTTCAAAATCCGCGCGCGGCCTGGAATGGATCAGCCCAAGCGTATAAGGGTGGGCCGCATGCTCGAACAGCTCGTCCGTAGGGGCCGTCTCGCAGACCTTTCCCCCGTACATAACCACAACTCGGTCGGCCATTTCGCTGATCACGCCCAGGTCATGGGTGATGAAAATGCAGGAACTTCCCGTCTCCTGCTTCAGTTCATTCATCAAATCCAGGATCTGCGCCTGGATGGTCACATCCAGCGCCGTGGTCGGCTCATCCGCAATGATGAGCTTCGGCGAAGAAATCAGGGCCATGGCGATCATCACGCGCTGCCGCATCCCGCCGGATAAGCTGAACGGATAACGGAACATCATTTCCTCCGGCATGGGGATCTTCACCTTTCTCAGGTATTCCACACACAGTTCCCTTGCTTTTCTGTCACTGATCTTTTGATGGTTCTTCAGCGCTTCCTTCATCTGATCTCCGATCGTATAGAGCGGATTCAGCGCGGTCATCGGTTCCTGGAAAATGATGGAGATCTCCTTGCCCCGTATCCGGCGCATCTCTTTCTCAGACATCTCCAGCATGTTCCTTCCCTCAAAAAGGATCTCCCCGCCCTCATAGGACACATTCTCTCCCTGCACCAACTTCACGATGGACATGCAGCTGACGCTCTTTCCACAGCCGCTTTCTCCCACCACGCCCAGCGTCTCTCCTCTTCTCACCTCAAAAGAGACATCATCCACTGCCTTCAGCACGGCATCTTCCGTCACAAAATAGGTTTTCAGGTTCTTTATAGACAACAGCGTTTCCTGTTCGCTCATCTTTCCCTCGCTTCTGCGGCACCCTTTTCCAAAGCTGCGCCGCATCTTCTGTGTTTTTTCATTTCGCTTATGCTTCGACGTATGTTTACGTTACGCTTTCATCTTCGGATCCAGCGCATCCCTTAATCCGTCTCCCACCAGGTTCAGCGCCAGCGCGCTGAGCGCGATCGCGCTTCCCGGGAACAGAAGCAGATAGGGGGCCGTGGTCATATAATCCCTGGCTGTGCTCAGCATCACGCCCCATTCCGGCGTGGGAGGCTGTACGCCCATCCCGATGAAGGAAAGGCCGGCCGCAGTCAGCATCATGGAAGCCACGGACATGCTGGCCTGAATGATGATGGGCCCCATAGCGTTGGGCAGGATGTGGCGCAGGATGATCGTCCGGTTGCTGCTGTCGCAGGCCCTGGCCGCCATAATATACTCCTGCTCCACTATGGAAAGGATCACGGAGCGGACGATTCGGATAAAGCCCGGCAGGCTCACAATCGTAACCGCGATCAGCAGGTTTCTCATGCTGGAGCCCAGGGCTGCAACAACCGCCAGCGCAAACAGAAGTCCGGGCACGCTGTTCAGAATATCGCACAAGCGCATCACAATGCTGTCAAAACGGGAACCGTAAAGCCCGCAGCACGCGCCGATGATTCCTCCAAGCAGCAGGGACACCGCCGTGGTCCCTACCCCCAGGGATAAGGAGCGCCTGCTTCCATGCACAACCCTGGCAAACAGATCCCTTCCGAATTCATCCGTGCCCATCCAATGCTCCGCACAAGGCGCCATCAGACGTTCCTGCACATTCTGTTCTATGGCCTTCTCATAAGGCACGATCAGATCCGCGAACAGGGCGAAAAACAGAAACACAGCCAGAATCACCAACCCGGCCATCGCCGCCTTATTTTTCTTGAACAGCTTCCAGGCATCCGCTGCATAGCTGCTTTTTCTTCTCTTCTTTTCCGTTTTTTTCATTCTCTTCTATTCCTTTCCCCGAACGGGCTGCGCAGCTCCCACTTCGTTTCTGCGCCAAATCATCCGCCCGGCCGTTCTCTTCTGCGATATCCTATCTGACCACTCTATCCCGGATACGCGGATCGATGATCGCATACAGGATGTCCACCACCACCATCACCAGGCAGAAAAAGGTGGACAGGAACACCGTGGAGGACATGACCACCGGAATATCCTTGTTGCGGATGGCGCTGAGAATGTAGTTTCCAAGCCCCGGAATCGCAAATACCGTCTCACAGATCACAGCCCCGCCCAGGATGGAGCCAAAGCTGGTTCCCATCACCGTAAGCACGGGAAGAATGGCATTCTTCAGCGCATGCTTCCAGATCATTTTAGCAGGGGTGCATCCCTTTGCCTTCGCGGTTCTCATGTAATCCTGCCGGATGGCCTCCAGCATCGTGGTTCGCGTCAGGCGCATCAGCTGTGCGCTTCCGCCCGCCGCCAGCGTGATCACGGGAAGGATATAACTTTTCCACTCATCAATTCCATGTGTAGGCAATATGCCGATTTTCAGTCCAAATACATAGATCAGCACCATCCCCAGGAAAAATCCGGGAATGGAGGCCAAAAGGATCGAAACCAGCGTGCTGAACGTATCCGCGAAGGAATACTGTTTGACTGCGGACAGAATGCCCAGGGAAATCCCTACGATAGAAGAAAGCACAAAGGACAGGCAGCCAAGCTTCAGCGTGATCGGAACCTTTTGGAAGAACTCGTCCACAAAAGGCTTCCTTGTGCGGTATGAGGTGCCCAGATCACCGTGAAGCAGATCCCAGATATAATCCACAAACCTGACCAGAAAAGGCTTATCATATCCCAGCTCATGGTTCAGCGCATCCACGGTCTCCTGTTTCGCCGCCATCCCCAGGATCTGTCTGCCGGGATCCCCGGGCGTGAAATTCATAATGGCAAACACGATGAACAGCACTCCCAACAGGGTCGGAATAATCAGAAGCAGCCTTTTAATTATGTACTTACCCATACCACATTCTCCTTTGTGTCCTTAGAAATTTATAAATATGCATACGCAGCATAGCCGCGCGCCATCGATCTATTCATTATTTTCATAGCGTTGTTACAACTAGTCATAATAACACGCAGAAAATAAGATTGCAATGACCGTACTTTATCTATTTTCTGAGCGTATTTAACATAACTTTTATTCATATTGTTTATGATATTTTTGCAAATGCAATTCATCCCCGATCGTGTATAATATAAATATTTATAATGTCCGGCTGACGATTGACAGCAATGTACATCGATTTGCCGGCACTTATTCATCCAAATATCACTGATGACAAACCAAGAGGAGGAATTATGAAAAAGAAATGGAAATCGCTCGCCGCTGTTTTCTGTGCAGCGGCCCTTACCCTCAGCCTTGCTGCCTGTTCAGGCGGCACCGAACCCTCCGGAGAGGGAGATTCCGCTTCCGCCTCCAGCGAAGCGGCTTCCGGAGAGAGTTCCGGAACAGGACGCACGGATCTGAATCTGCGCATCGGGGATGCGTTCAGCACGGTGGATCCTCATAATCTGAGCCTGAATGCGGATATCAGCTTAAGCCGTCAGATCTATGAGCCGCTTTACTGGATCAACGACGAAGGAGAAGAAATTCCAATGCTCGCAACGCAATACAGCGTCAGCGAAGACGGCCTCACCTGGACGTTTACGCTGCGTGACGGCGTGACCTTCCATAACGGAGATCCGCTGAAGGCAAGCGATGTGGTTTATTCCTATGAAAGATGTTTTGACAATGCATATATGCAGGAGAAAGTGGAGGCCATCGACTCCGTCACGGCTCCTGACGATTCCACGGTGGAATTCCACCTGAAATATCAGTTCTCCCCTCTGATGGAGAAGATCGCATCCATCGGCATTGTCAGCGAATCCTTTGCGGAAGCCAATAAGGATGAGCAGGGCTTTCTGGGTTTTAACGCCTGCGGAACCGGCGCTTATACTGTGAAGGAAGCGATCCAGGATGTGAGCATCACCCTGGAAGCTTATCCGGACTACTGGGACGGAGAGGCCCCTATCAAAACGCTGAATTTTGAATTGATTACGGATGATACCACTGCTATCACCGCATTTGAGGCGGGCGAGATTGACGCGATGAATATTCCTTCCGCCAACTGGCAGCAGATCAGCGAGAGCGGAGAGTATTCCACTTATTCCCAGCCTTCCAACAACGTGACCTACCTGATCTTCAACACGGAAGTGGAACCGTTCAATAATCAGACGCTCCGGCAGGCCATTGCCCATGCGATTAACAGAGAGGACATCATCGCCGTTGCTGCTGATGGGCTGGCAGAGCCCACAACCACGCTGGCCACCCCTTACATGTTCGGCTATACGGAAGATCATATCACCTATGAATATGATCCTGAGAAGGCCAAAGAGCTGCTGGCAGAAGCCGGTTATCCGAACGGTCTGGATATCGGAAGCATGAAAACGCTCGGCGGCACCTATTTTGAAACGGTGCTTCAAGTCGTACAGGCGCAGCTTTCCGAAATCGGCATCACCAGCACGATTGAAGGTATGGACGGAAATGCCCTGGTGAATGACTGCATCACCGGCAACTTCACGTTCGCCGACATGGGACAGACCATGGGACTGGACTATGACTTTATTAAGACATATTTCAATGAAGAATATGTAAATGGCCTGAATATGTCCCGCTATACGGACAGCACCATTCAGGATCTTTTCAATCAGGCCGCTTCCACCACGGATCAGGATACGCGCCTTGAGATCTATCAGCAGATTGAAGACCTGACCCAGGAGGCCTGTGCTTATATCCCGCTCTACATCACCCAGTCCAACGCCGCCTGGAACAAGGATTTGAATTATACGCCTTCTGTGACCGGCATCTTATATAAGGACTGCAGTTGGAAGTAATACCGTATGGTTTCGGGCCTTTTTGCTGAACCGATCAGCGGGAAGGCCCGTTTCTATTGAAAGACAAGACGGCCCCGTTTCGCGGGTACGCTGTCTAAGAAAGGGGAATGGATATGATAGACAAAAATATCATTCAGAAAAAAGCGGAAGAACTGATCGCAAGATATCAGATCCCTTCCGTCAGCATCACCTGGTATCATGGAGGGGTCTATGAAACCGTCACCGCCGGATATAAGGATGTGGAGAAGCAGATGCCCGCTGATGCGGATACCATGTATTCCATCGGTTCCTGCACCAAGTCCTTTACCGCCGCTGCCATCGCTCTTCTCTGCGACAGAGGGCAGCTGAATCTGGACGATCCGGTGCGCAAATATGTCCCAGAGTTTGAAATGTACGATTCCTATGTAGCAGAACATCTGACCATCCGCGACATGCTTTGTCACCGCTGCGGCCTTCCCAGGCATGAACTGGCGTGGTATTCCAGGCTTTCCGAGTACTCCGAAGCACAGATGCTCGACATGCTTGCATATCTGAAGCCCAATGCGCCGTTCCGTTATACCTGGCAGTATCAGAATGTGATGTATACCCTGGCAGGAATTGTAATCAGCAGGGTGAGCGGCCTTTCCTGGGAGGAATTCGTTCAGGAGAATCTGATCGCGCCTCTGGAAATGGGGCCCATTTCTTATGATGCGCCGCAGTTTGAAACGTTTGAAACGCGCGCACAGGGTTACCGCTTCTTTGAAGAGCCCGCTCCTGCCGGCAACCGCCCGGTTCCCAACAGCACGCTGTATACCATGAAGCCGGCAGGTTCCATCAGCATGAGCAGCGTACAGCTGGCTAAATGGGATGCATTTCTTCTGAATAAAGGAATGGCAGGTGGCAAGCGGATCCTCTCAGAGGAAATGTGTTCCCAGCTGTTCACACCGCAGATGCTCGTATCCGATCCGATCATTGAGCCCTTGAAAGGATATCTGAATCTTTCCACCTATGGCCTGGGCTTCTTCGTGGAAAACTACCGCGGTGTTCAGATCGCACAGCATGGCGGACATATCGACGGCTTCATCGCGGATCAGTGCTTCGTTCCGGGCAAAGATTTCGCCTGCACCGTTCTGACCAATTCCGAACACCCCTTCGGAGCGCGCGTCATGCGCTATATCCTTCTGGACGCTTTTCTGGATCTTGAGGAAGTGGATTGGATCGACCGCTTCTATACGCATCGCCAAAACCTTCTTCAGGCGCAGGCGGATGCGCGTACGGATGAGGATACAATCCGCAGCCTTTCTGCTGCCTATCCCTGCCCTGTTGATCTCGCATCCATCTGCGGAACCTATGTGGACGGCGGTTACGGCGAGATCACCATCGAACAGGAGGACGGCGGCCTTCGCCTGCAGCTGGGAACCCTGACCCTGCATGGCGTTCATCTGCGCACCCAGTTCTTCCTTTTCACCGAGCCTCATGTCCTGCCCGGAGAGGAATTGGAAGCGGAAGTTCAATATGACCGCAACGGCAATGTACTCGCCTTCCTGGTTGCCATGGAACCCACGTCCGACCAGAAGATCCGGTTTGTAAAAAAAGAAGCTGCGCTTTAAGATACAACCCTTTAGGCAGGTCTGTGTATTCCTTACGCAGTTTGCGCAGCCTGTCATCAGCAAAACAGCGGATGCCCATTCTATTCCGGGCATCCGCTGTTTTTATTAAAAGAATTCCTTTCGCCTCAGACAGAGGAAAGCTGCCATAGGGGCTTCCCTCTGTCCGCTTTCCTCTTTCGTTACGCGTTCATGGCATGTTTCTGTTCCGCTTTCTGCGATACATACTTTTTAATATTGGAAAGGTTTGCATACTTGGTAAAGCCATCCTTATCCGCAACCACCAGGGTGGGCGCCTGCATGACCCCATATTTGGCGGCCAGCTGCGCATTCTCCTCCGCGTCCACCAGCACATAGGCCTCATCCTTCAGATACTCCTTCGCCATCTTGCAGTTCGGGCATGTTTTCGTGGTGAACAGATACTTCACGGCATCCCTTGACTCCTCTCCTGCCACATTCCCTTTGCCGTAATCGGACATGGAAACCACAGCGCCGGGCGCTCTCTTGCACACGGATTTGGAGATATCATATTCTGTCCGGTTCTCATACTCCTGCACCTTTCCGTCGTTCCAGTTCTGCACAGGCCTGTAATATCCGGTGATCCGGCTCCATACCTCCGTTACGCGGCCGCATTTCGGGCACACCTTCTGTTCTCCGGTCAGATATCCATGCTCGGAGCAGATGGAGTAGGTGGGAGAGAGGGTATAATAAGGCAGCTTATAATTCTCCGCAATCGTGCGCACCAGATTGGCTGCAGCCTTCCAATCCGGAAGCTTCTCTCCCAAAAATGCATGGAACACGGTTCCCGATGTATAAAGCGTCTGGATCTCATCCTGAATATCCAGCGCATCAAAGATGTCCACGGTATAATCCACCGGAAGATGGGAGGAATTCGTGTAATAGGGCGTATCCCCTTCTTTTCCTGCGGTGATAATGCCGGGCCATTTCTTTTTGTCAAACTTCGCCATGCGGTAAGTGGTGCTTTCCGCAGGAGTCGCTTCCAGGTTGTACAGATCCCCGTACTCTTCCTGATAATCGGACAGGCGCTCACGCATGTGGTTCAGCACTTCCTTGGTGAACTCCTGCGTCTTGACGCTTGACATATCCGCCCTCAACCAGTTGGCATTCAAGCCCACTTCATTCATGCCGATCAGGCCGATTGTGGAAAAATGATTATCAAAATTGCCCAGGTATCTCTTCGTGTAAGGATACAGACCTTCATCCAGAAGCTTCGTGATGACCTGTCTCTTAATCTTCAGGGAGCGGGCGGCAATATCCATCATCCGATCCAGACGGCGGTAAAACTCTTCTTTGCTGGAGGACAGATACGCGATGCGGGGCATGTTGATCGTAACGACGCCCACGCTTCCGGTGCTCTCTCCGGAGCCAAAATACCCGCCCGTTTTCTTTCTCAGCTCTCTCAGATCCAGACGGAGCCTGCAGCACATGGAACGCACATCGCTGGGCTGCATATCGGAATTGATATAATTGCTGAAATAAGGCGTTCCGTACTTAGCCGTCATCTCAAACAGCAAGCGGTTGTTCTCCGTATCGGACCAGTCAAAATCCTTGGTGATGGAATACGTCGGAATCGGATACTGGAACCCTCTTCCATTGGCATCCCCTTCGATCATGATCTCGATGAACGCCTTGTTGACCATGTCCATTTCCTTCTTGCAGTCCTTATAGCAGAAATCCATCTCCTTCCCGCCCACGATGGCAGGAAGCTCCGCCAAATCATCCGGCACGGTCCAGTCCAGCGTGATGTTGGAAAACGGCGCCTGCGTTCCCCAGCGGCTGGGCGTATTCACCCCATAGATAAAGGATTCAATGCACTTCTTCACTTCCGGATAGGTCAGCTTATCCGCTTTTACAAACGGAGCGAGATAGGTGTCAAAGGAGGAAAACGCCTGCGCGCCCGCCCATTCGTTCTGCATGATCCCCAGGAAATTCACCATCTGATTGCACAGCACGGAAAGATGCTTGGCCGGAGCGGAAGTGATCTTGCCGGGAATTCCTCCCAGCCCTTCCTGAATCAGCTGTTTCAGGGACCAGCCTGCGCAGTATCCCGTCAGCATGGACAGATCGTGAATATGAATATCTGCATTCCGGTGCGCCTGGGAGATCTCCTCGTCATAAATCTCGGAAAGCCAGTAATTGGCCGTTACCGCGCCCGAGTTGCTCAGGATCAGGCCGCCCACGGAGTAGGTCACGGTGGAATTCTCTTTCACGCGCCAGTCTTCCACCTTCACATAGCCATTCACCACTTCCTTGTAATCCAGGATCGTGGACTTCATATTGCGCATTTTCTCACGCTGTTTCCGATAGAGGATATAAGCCTTGGCAACTTCTGTATAGCCCGCCTGCTCCAGAACCTTTTCCACGCTGTCCTGGATATCCTCCACATGAACGGAACCATCCTGTACTTTATCCTGAAAATCGGCGGTAACTCTCAGCGCAAGCAGATCAACAATATCATTGTTGTACTGCATATCCGTCGCCTCAAACGCCTTGATGATCGCGTCATTGATTTTGGTCAGCGTGAAATCCACCGTCTCTCCGCTTCTCTTGATTACCTGAAACATACGATATCCCCCTTTATTCTTTCTTCTTGTCTGTCCAATCTGCACACTTCCTTATATACCGCCAAGGGCAGCATGGCCATCCACGAAGGAATGGCCTGGAAAATATACCCCTCGGTGTCGATAAAGGATGAGTGTCCATCCCAATGGATGGACACCCATCCTCATAACGAGCGATGCAGTTATTGTAACACCTTTTCTATAGGAAGTCAATGCCGCCCCACAAGATATTGTATTTCAAAACCGCGTTCAATAATAAATATTGTAGTTTTACATATATATAACCGCTCCGGCATATCCGAACTGTTACGGACTTATCCCTGTCTTCCGGGCCTGCTGCCAGCCGTTTTCTATCTTGTCTGCAGGAATGCATATTCCCGCTGCGCTTTCTCGTCATCCGGATAAGTGGCAAGATAGGATTCCATCAGAATGGTCGCCTGATCGAACTCGCCCAGATACTCATATGCCACAATCTCATTAAACTTTAAGATCTGCATGATCTGGTTCTCTTCTATGGCTATGCCCGACTGAAAAGCTTCCAGGGCCGTATCATAATTTCCTATCCGCAGTTCACACAGCCCCAGCTGATTGTACATCTGCGCATCCGGCGTCTCGTTCAGATAATTGCTGTACACGCTTGCAGCATAATTGTAGTCCCCCAGCTGTTCATAGGTCTGTCCCAGCAGCCGGACGCAGTCTGCGGTCGCATCCTCATCTTTTGCCGTTTCCAGATTGCTGCGCGCGTTTTCATAATCTCCCAGATAATAATACATGCGCCCTCTGTTATAGCTGCTGAGATTCTCGCCCTCTCCATCCAGCACGGCCTGCAGATATTCCTGTCCCAGTTCCTGCTGCCCGTTCTCCGCACAGCTGCAGAAAATATTGATCCGCATATCATAATCCTGGGCGTCGATCTCAACCGCTTTGTCAAAATCCGCCTTTGCCGCGTCCGTATTCCCCTGCTCCAGCTCCACCACCCCTTTCAGGTAGTACGCTGTCTTTTCCTTCGGGCGCAGATCCACGATCGCCTCATATACATTCCGCGCTTTATCCAGTTCGCCCTGCTTATAATAAGCGGTGGCGAGATAATAATTAATATCGTAATCGATCTGATCCAGCTTGGAATCGCTGTAGGTAAGCGCCCTCTCCAGGCTTTCCGCAGCCTTGTCATATTGAGACATCCCCATATAGGCAAGTCCCATTCCCCGGTAAGCCTGCTGCGCATCCTCTTTATTCAACAGCGCCGCATCAAAACAATTCAACGCCTCTTCATAATTCAGCTGTTCCACCAGGCTAAGCCCCTGCGTCAGATTCTCATTCCCGCCGGAACCGCAGCCCGAGGCCACAGAAAGAAACAACGCGCCAAGAGCCGCTGCCATCATTCGCTTTTTCTTCATTTCATATACACTCGCTTCTTCGCCTTCTGCCGTATGAATCTTTGGGATTCATAAAATGCCGTTTTCTGTTTTCTTTTGTTTATCCATATAGTATAGCAAATTCTGAGAGGCTTTTCATCCTTTTTTGAAAATGTATACAGAAAACCGCTGCCGTACAGATTACTTTTCATGGGGTGGGGAGACTATCCATTCGGCTGTATTGGGGAGCCTGCACGCCACGCGGCCCACAGAGTATCTGTCACTTTTTCAAAAATTCTGTCGGCGTGATCGCCGGAACGGAGGAACCGGCAAAGTCCCTGATATTCCTCGTAAGGATATAGCTTGCGCCGTTCCGTTCTGCCACGGCATCCATAACTTCGTCTTCAAAGTCCGGCATGGAGCGCATGAGTGCGGTATGAATATCTACGCCCTGTACGTCCGCAAAGGTGACGATCTGGGAAAGCTGTTCGATCCGCTCCTTTGCCCTTTGTGCGGATTGGAACGCCTTGCGGAGCATATAGAAAATATCCGTAGCAGCGGATGCAAAGATCAGACATTCCGCACCGGCTTCAATGGCCTTGCGGAGGGCCTGGTAGGAATCCGAGAAGAATGGTTCCCGTTTCTGGATAATATCCAGAATGATATTGGTATCAATCAGTATTCTCATTGTCTGGACAGCCGCTCCTCTCGTACGGTATTTTCATCCATCGCCTGATCTTCCGGAACAATCCCTACGAGGTCGTCCAGAAGCGCCAGCTTATCGACAGCGGGGCTTGTGAGACGGGCAATGCTTTTTCCATTCTTGGTAATAAAAATATCCTGGGACGTTGCCATTTCCAGATATTTTCCGAGATTGGTTTTAAATTCCGTTGCGGTAACGATCATACGAATCCCTCCTTTGATCGAGGTGTACTTTTGTATATTGTTATTATATACAAATCGGGCGAAAATACCAATATATTATCGTGCGATATAAAACGTTCGATTTGAATATCTCAATTTGAATAGAGATATTTATAGGAAATCACACATGATACTCATAAACTTCTTTTTCTTCAAAATGCAACTTTTTTATTTGTACAAATAGGCATATACTAAAAGTGCCCATCAAGCTTTGTGTGCCAACCGTTTCATGAGAGCGGTATTCCCTTCGTGCCCAAGCTGAAATATCCAAGCAAAGAAACAGCTTCCGCCACGCCGGAAGCGCAAAGAAAAGAAAAGAAAAGAAAAGGAGAAGGAGAAGATAACAGTTCAGGCTTGTCTGAATTGTTACACGAAAAGAGCATATGCGTAAGAAATATGAATTTCAAGCTGTCATCGAATCCGTTCCCGAAAAGGGAGGCGCCTATGTCCGGTTTCCCTATGATATCCGCAAGGAGTTCGGAAAAGGCCGGATAAAGGTACAGGCAGCTTTCGACGGTGTTTCCTACAGCGGAAGCATCGTAAATATGGGCGTTAAAAACGAAGACGGTTCGGTCTGTTATATCATCGGCGTGCGCAAAGACATCCGGGAAAAAATCGGCAAACAGCCCGGAGACACCATACATGTGTCCATATCCGTCCCCGATGCGGAGGCGTGCACGGAACATAAAGAGCCTCCCAAAACCATTGCGGAGTATATCGGGCAGCAGCCCGAATCCGTCCAGCCCTATCTGGAGAAGGTGAACGCCGCCATCCGTGCAGCTCTCCCGGACGCCGTGGAGAAAATTTCCTGGAGCATGCCCACATACTGGAAGAGGCGAAACCTGATTCAGTTTGCCGCCTTCCGGAAACATATCGGCATGTATCCGGGACCAAAGGCGATCGAAGTATTTGCGGACAGGCTGCGCCCATATAAGACGAGCAAGGGCGCGATACAGTTCCCCTATGAGAAACCGCTTCCCCTGGAATTGATCGGAGAAATCGCCAAATGGTGTGAGCAGGAAGCGCGCGCTTAGCGGCCCCTTGGCCCTCGCATTCCCGCTGGCGCTTCCTGCTCACAGCAAACTTTCCTGTTCGATGGTGCATCCTGTATCCAGAATACAATCTTTTAATTCCTGCAGTTCTTCCGGCACCGCTAAGGAACGCAGTTTACTCAGATAGGCTTCTTCCCTTTTCTCCCCACCTTCCAGGTGTTGGAAAAAGGTAGCCCGATCCATCCAAAGCGGCTGCAGGCCGGGAAAGATCTTCTCTTGAATGGACTGGTAAATCCGAATGCCGCCGTAATCCAGATCACCTGTATGATAATAGCGGACGCCGCTCTTTGATTTGTCCGCAGAAATCACCGGACAAGAGTCTTCGGAACCTTCCGCACGCCCTCCGTCAAGCGCCTCTCTCAGCCGGTTCAGGAAATCCCTCTCCTTGGGGGAGAAAAATCCGTGAGTATAGATGAGAAGACAGCCTTCTTCATAGGGCGCAGCCATAAAATTGGCTTTGTTTTCCACGGTAACCACCTTTCGGATGGGCTGTTCTCCGGGAATATCCGCATGTTTCATGGTGTCGGCGTTCAGCACCGCTCCGTATCGGAATGCGGACAGATCCAGAATCCTTCCGTCCAGCATGAGCCGGAGCGGGCCCTTTATCTGAAGCTCCTGATTATATGTCTCCAGATAAAGCTGGGAAAGCGCTTCATCGTCATGCATGACGTCCGGATCGGGATCCACATCCGGATGAAACCGTCTGGCATCAGAGAGGATGCGGGCCTGCAGCTTCTTTCCGAAAGCCTTGGACGAGCCCAGGTACTGCCTGCCGAACACCCTCCGGTATGTGGGTTCCTTAAGCGTTCCCAGCGCCAGCAGCGTCCGGAAATACAATGCCCGTTTTTCCTCTTCCCAGCCATATTCCTCCGGAATTCTGCCCTTCCCAAGCGCGTCCAGCAGAACCGTAAAACAGCTTCTGATCCAGTCCTGCAGGGAATCATCCTGCAGGATCGCTTCCAGTTCTTTCCGATACCCCTCCACTCGTTCCGCCTTCGGCTGTCGCCCGTCACAGGCGTAGAAACGGGGCATATCCTTCAGGGAATAGCCGATCCGCTCCAGTTCACTCCCGTGGGCATACCATTTTCCCCGTACGAGCCCCTCCTTTTCCAGGGCCAGGACCTCCTGATTCAGCCTTCCCCTTCCCACCTCATCATACAGCTTCTGGGTTACGGGCAGGGAACGGTTGCCCGCCTGATCGCGGTAACCCATCCAGTCTTTGGAATGTTCCTCATATCTGTCCAGTATCGCTCCGATCACAGCATAGCGCGCTTCCATCCCGGCCCTCCTTCCCGATTATTCCTCTTCCATATCCAGCTGTCCGAAATCCTTCTTTTCAAATTCCTGAATGGAGATGCTTCTCTTGTTGGGATTCGCATATACGAAGGTTTTGTCCACATTCTCCAGATAGTTCTGTATCTTATCGTTGGTGGCGCTGATGATTGCCTGGAATCCCAGCCCCCGGATCAATTCGATGCAGCTGGCCACTTTCTCCGCATCCATCTTGGAAAACGCCTCATCCAGCACCACGAGGCGGATGGTGGGACGCCTGGAAAGCTTGGGAGACAGATTGATGTGGTAAGCCTGGGCAAAGCTGGCCAGCAGCGCCACATACAGGGGATTCTGTCCTTCGCCGCCGGAGTTCTTGCGTATCATCCGGCTTAAGCCGATCACCAGCCGGTCTTCTCCCTCCACGATCTGTTCCATCTCAAAGGAGAGATAGGTGCGGTAGTCCGCATATTTCTCCATGTTCCGTTTTGCCTCTTCCTGCTCTCTCGCATCCGCGCCCTGGGGCGGGATGAAAATGCGGATCAGATCGTTCATCAGCCTGCCGTAACGTTTCTCATGTTCCATGGAGAACAGATCCATCTGGTGTTCCAGCTTCCCGGACAGAGTGGCGGGGTCGATCTCCAGCGATTCGTCCATGAACATATCATAATACTCGCCGTCCGCTCCCTTGTTCCGGGTGATGCGGAACTGGTACCTGTCTTTGCCGAAGTTCAGATTCCGGATGATCCGGTTCAGCTCGTCCCGACGGATGAAGGCTTCCTTGATGGCGCTGCGGATCTTGTAGATGAAATCTTCCTTAAAATGCTCCACCGCAATGCGGGCCTGCTTCTCGGCCATCTCCTCATATTCTCGGATCCGGTCGCAGGAAAGCTGCGTAAGCAGCTCCTGGTAGTCCGTATTCTCCTGGCTGCTGGCGGAGAAATCGCGGCCCGGATGTCTGCGCAGATATTCCGTGCGCAGTTCCACCAATTCATCCCGGCAGCTGTTTGCGGCCGCCTGCTGCGACGCGATCTCAGCAGCATTTTTCACAAGGAGCGCATCAAAGGCAGGGCGGCTGATCCCTGAAAACCAGGTCTCAAACGCTTCTTCCCATACCTCCTTGGATACAAGCTCCCTTTGTCTTTCAATCAGCTCCGCATTCTTTTCCAGGCAGTCCTTCTGGGCCTTTTCGATCTGCACTTCCAGATCATGAATCCGGATCTTGATGCCGTCCATGGAGCCTTCCAGCACCTTCTGTCTGGCCGCCGCCTCGCGCAGACGCTCCTTCAGGACTTCCACCGTCCCGCTGCCCACTTCGGCCATCTTGCGTTCCAGCCGCTTTCGCTGTTCTTCTTTTTTCTTCCGGTCTTCCCTGTCCGCCTGCAGTTCCAGATAGTTCTCCGCGCCCTCTGGCAGGTATTCCAGTTCCAACAGGCGTTTTGCTTCCGCCTCTTCCTGCTCGAAGGCCGCCTTTCTTTCATTCAGGCCCTCCAAAGCGGTCTGCAGTTCCTTCTGCCTCCTGCGGAGGCTCTTTTCACCGATAAAGGCGTTCTTCGTATACTGCTCCGGGTTCAGCCTGCCAAGCTGATAGCCGCGGTACAAAAGGCAGTCTGCAGTGACGCCCACGCGGCATTCCCGCAGCTGATCGATCCCGTCGCATTTGATCACGCCGCCTAACAGGTAGTTGACATATTTCCGGACATATCCTTCCGGACATTCCGCTTCTTCGGCCAGAGAGCCCGGTTTGGCAATAAAATCCTGCTCCGCAATCTTCCCCGTATCCGCAAGGGAAACCCGCCAGAACTTTTTCGCGTCCAGCCCCTCATAGATCTCCATGGCATCCTTGATATACTTCGGATCCACGATCAGGGTCAGCTTATTCCATCCCAGATAGCCTTCCAGGGCATTACGCCATTTTTCATCCCGGATATCCACCAGATCCGCCAGAATCCGCACGG
>USKC01000020.1 GCA_900555195.1 uncultured Lachnospiraceae bacterium | reverse complement strand
GACCTTACAGAAAAATACCGCGACAGGCTGAGGTTATTTCCAGGGATTCGCAGAGAATTGAACCTTTTGAAGGAGCAGGGCCTTGCGCTGGGAATCGTTACTTCCAGAACCCGTCAGGAATACCGGAAGGAAGTGAGTGTGTTCGGGGTGGATGCGTTTTTTGATGAAATCATCTGCATGGAAGATACGAAACGGCATAAGCCTGCCGGAGACCCGGTGAGGGAATATCTGAGAAGAACGGGAGCTTCTCCGGAAGAGACGGTTTATATCGGCGATACGGTCTATGATATGTGCTGTGCGCATGACGCAGGTGTGGAAGGCGCGCTGGCGTTATGGGGATGCGTATCGGCACGACATATTCGGGCGGACTACTACCTCACACAGCCGGCGGCGATTACGGAGACATTTTGCATGCCGAAAGATTCTGATACGGAGCGGATGTGGCTGAAATGGGCAGCCAGACTGCAGTTTATCGCGCAGGCGGGGCTTACCTATTCTGAGAATGCTTTTGACAGGGAACGGTTTGCCGCGATCCGGGAGACGGCAGCGGAGATCATGAGCGCCAATACGCCGGAGACATTTGAGCGGATAGACGGGCTCTTTTCAAGAGAATGCGGATACCAGACCCCGAAGCTGGATACCAGGGCAGCAGTTTTTGAGGGGGACAGGATACTTCTGGTACAGGAAGCGGACGGCAGGTGGGCGCTGCCTGGAGGATGGGTGGATGCGGACAAAACCATTTATGAAAATACGATAAAAGAGACAAAGGAGGAAGCGGGCATTACGGTGGCGCCGGTAAGGCTGATCGCCCTGCAGGAACAGACGAAGAGGAACAGGCCGGCCAACTTTTTCCATATCTGCAAGGCGTTCATCTTGTGTGAGCCTGTGGAAGGGAAGTTTGAGCAAAATACGGAAACCGTTGCGAGCGGATGGTTCACACTGCAGGAACTGCCGGTACTGGCAGAAGAAAAGACGACAAGAAAGCAGGTGGAACTGTGTTTTGCCGCCCGTGCGGATGAAAAATGGATAACGTTATTTGACTGACAGAAGCTGCTGCATGACGTGGAGTGAACATTGACAACACCTCTTTGAAATACCGTTCATACGGAGGAAAAAAATTCCGTATTTTAGCCGTTTGCAGCCCCTGAATCACTTTGACAAGATACTGTTGCTATGGTAAACTTAAAAGATGTAAAAACGGGGCCTGAACGGCTTTTCAGCATACAGTTACGGTAGAGGTGGCATCCTTGGATAAATATGAATATAAAATACGCGCAGAGGAAATCAAGACGCTGATTTCCCAGAAAAAATACATAGAAGCAGCGAAGGTGGCGGACACCATAGACTGGACCAGGGTAAAGAGCGTGATGATGCTCTGCACAGTCAGCGATGTATATAAGGTCAACAGGAGGTTTGAGGATGCGAAGCTTCTGCTGGAAATGGCAAATGAGCGGCATCCTTCCGGAAGAATGATCATTTATTCTCTGTGTGACCTTTCGATAAAAATGGGCGAAGTGGTTTCGGCCATTAAGTATTATAAGGAGTTTGAGCAGGTCGCGCCCAATGACAGCGGGAAGTACGTTCTGCAGTATAAGCTGTATGAAGCGCAGGATGTGGGGCTTGAAGAGCGGATTGCGGTATTGGAGGAGCTCAAAAAAAGGGATTACAGGGAAAAGTGGGCCTATGAGCTGGCCTATCTGTATCATCGGGTTGGCCTTGCCACCAAATGCGTGGAGGAATGCGATGAACTGATTCTGTGGTTTGGAGATGGAAAGTATGTGATGAAGGCGATGGAACTGAAGACACTCCATCAGCCGCTCACTCCCTCCCAGCAGAAAAAGTTCGATGCCTATATGATGCGCAAGCAGGGGCTGAATGTGCCGAAGGAGCTTCTGGAAGAACAGAATGATTCCAATAAAAAGAAGAAAGCGGCGGCTGGGAACGGAGCGGCCGGCCAGGCTGATTCGGATATGGACATCCAGGTAAAGACCATGGATGTGGGAAAATACAACACAATGAACCTGCAAAAGGAACTGGCGGAAAGCATGAGGGAACTCATGCATAACGGTTCTGGTTCCAAGGAACCTGTTTCTATCCAGGATTACCGCAGATATCAGGAACAGGCATATTCACAAGAAGCCTATCCAGAGGAGACGTATCCGCAGGACGCCTACTCTCAGGGAACATATCAGGAAGAAGGCTATACAGCAGAAGCATATACAGATCCGGGAGTATACGGACAGAGCCCGGAACAGATGGGAGAAAACGGATATGATCCGGCGGCCGGGTATGACGGGCCGGCAGACTATAACGCTTCCGCCGCATATGGAACGGCATATGGATACGATAACACAGCCGGGCATGAGGCGGCCCCGGCGTACACAGAGCCGGAACGGGCAGAAACGCAGGCTCCATATGTGAACAGGCAGCAGGAAGAGGACGGATACGAGAATTACCTTTCCCAGGAATATGACGGGCAGATCAGCCTGGTGGTTCCGGAAGAACATCCGGTTGAGAAACAGATCACCGGCCAGATGAACATCGAAGATATTATGCGGGAATGGGAAAGGATGAAGCGGGAAAATGAGGAAAAGCGCCGGCAGCAGCTGGAGCAGCGCGTGAAAGAGCAGACAGGAGCGCTTTTCCGTGACTTTGATGAAACATCCAGAAAAGGGATGCTGGAACGGCTTCAGAAGGAAGAAAGAATTCCTGTGGACCGGAGAACGCGTCAGGGCGGAACACGCCAGGGCGCAGGAGAGATCCCGGAACATACAAAAATCTGGGCGGCCAGTGAGGTGGAAAATGCCATCCGATCCGGAGCAGGGCGTGTGAATACATCTGCCGGAGCGGCTGTTTCTGCAGAGACAGCGGGTTCTGGGGCAGCGGTTCCCGGCACTGTGGAAGTTCCCGCCGGGTCTGCGGTGCAGGAGGCTGTGGAGCGTACGGCTCCTGAACGTCCTATGGAACGGAGCGAAGAGCGGCCCGCTGCATCGGAACAGGCCAAGCCCGTTTCGCTGCCTTCCATGGAACAGGAGACAAAGGAGGATTCTGCTCCTGTAACAGAGGTGCCGGATGCTGCGGAAACGGGAATTCCTTCAGCGCAGCAGGAAGAAAAGCGTCCGGAAGCCGGAATGACGGAGTTATCCGCAGCTTTGCCGGAGGAAAGGGAAGCACAGCGGGAAAAAGAAGAGGTACAGGCCCCTGCGGCCGAGCCGAAAGCCGAACCGGTCCGTCAGGAAATGGAAGAAGCTGTACCGGAACCGCACGAACCGTCAGAAGACGTCCAGGTGCGCAAGGAACCCATCCCTGTGAGATCGGAAGGGCGGAAGGAAGAACCGGCTGCAGGTGAGGAAGAGAATTCCTGGCAGGAAGAACAGCTGGAAGCGCAGATCCGTTCCATGAGTGCGGAGGAAAAGCGGCTGTTTTCTTCCTTTGTCCCGACCAAGGGGGCGATGAAGAAGCTGGTACAGGCTCTGGATAAGCTGAGCCTTGCGGCATATACGGGGAACCTGATCCTGACGGGCGATCCGGGGGCGGATACACTTGACTTGGCGAAAAATATCATCAAGGATGTACGGGCCAAGGATAGGAATTTCTCAGGAAAGCTGGCAAAAATTAAGGGCAGTGCCCTGAATAGCAGCAAGAAAGAGGCATCTGAATTAATTGAGCAGCTGTCAGGCGGAGCGCTGTTGATCGAAGGAGCCGGAAAGATAAACGGGGAGAGCATGAAGAAGCTGCTGCTGGCCCTGAATCAGGAGAGATGGGGAATCCTGGTGATCCTGATGGATACCAAGCGCAATATGAACAAACTGATCGCTGCAAATCAGGGAATGAGTTCTTTCTTTAACGCGAGGTTTGATCTGGAGGCGCTGGATAACAGCACGTTGGTGGCCTATGGCTGTCAGTACGCCAGAATGCAGGAGTATGCCATAGATGAATTGGGGAGGCTGGCACTCCATACGCGTATCGAGGACATGCAGACGATAGACCATGTTGTTACGGTCAGGGACGTGCGGGAAATCGTGGACGAGGCGATAGACCATGCGAACCGCAAGACGCCGAAACATTTCGTGGATGTGCTGTTTGCAAGGCGTTATGATGACGATGATATGATTATCCTTCATGAGGGAGATTTCATATAAACGAAATCCGCGCCGCTTCCGGCAGGGGAAAGGGAGGTAGAGATGGCAGGTACGGCAAAAACGAAAAAAGTGGAAAAGGTTTTTATCTCAGAAGCTGACGAATATCTGTTTGCCCAGGGGACGCATTATGACATCTATAAGAAGCTGGGCGCGCATCCGTCGGTCGAAAGGGGAAAAAAGGGTACCTATTTTGCAGTTTGGGCGCCTCATGCAGCTCAGGTACATGTGATCGGCAGCTTTAATGGCTGGGACGAGAGCAGGGATGAGATGAAGAAAAAGGGGCCCGGAGGCATCTACGAACTGTTCATTCCGGGAGTGGGATGCGGGGAAATGTACAAATTCCTGATCACGACTGCGGATGGGAGAAAGCTCTATAAGGCGGATCCATTTGCCAATTATGCAGAACTGAGGCCCCAAACGGCATCTATTACCACCGATATCGGGAAAATCCGATGGAGTGATTCCGTCTGGATGGAAGAACGGAAGACAAAAGACATGAAAAAAGAGCCTATGGCGATTTATGAATGCCATATCGGTTCTTGGATGAAGCATCCGGATGGAACGGAGGACGGATTTTATACATACAGGGAGTTCGCGGATCGACTCGTGGCTTATTTGAAGGAAGTGAAGTTTACCCATGTGGAGTTGATGGGAATTGCGGAACATCCTTTTGACGGCTCCTGGGGGTATCAGGTGACGGGATATTATGCGCCTACCTCACGTTATGGAACACCGGAAGATTTTGCTTATCTGGTCAATACTCTGCATAGGAATAAGATCGGCGTTATCCTTGACTGGGTTCCCGCCCATTTTCCGAGAGATGCCCATGGGCTGGCGGATTTTGACGGACAGCCGCTCTATGAGCATCCGGATCCGAGGAGGGGAGAGCACCCTGACTGGGGAACCAAGATTTTTAACTATGGCATGAATGAGGTAAAGAATTTTCTGATTGCCAATGCGCTTTTCTGGATCAAGGAGTTCCATGTGGATGGCCTGCGCGTGGATGCGGTGGCCTCCATGTTATATTTGGATTATGGCAAGAAGGACGGCGAATGGCTTCCTAACCAATATGGAGGGAACAAGAATCTGGAGGCGATTGAATTTTTCAAACACCTCAATTCCGTTATCCGGGGAACCTTCCCGGGGGTCATGACCATCGCAGAAGAATCCACCGCCTGGCCGCTGGTGACCGGAGAGATAGAAAAAGGCGGCCTTCACTTCAGCTTCAAATGGAATATGGGCTGGATGCATGATTTCTGTGAGTATATGAAGCTGGATCCATATTTCCGAAAAAATGACCATTATGGGCTGACATTCGCCATGAGTTACAATAATGCGGAGAATTATATTCTTCCTCTGTCCCATGACGAAGTGGTTCATCTGAAATGTTCTATGGTCAACAAGATGCCGGGATATCGTTATGATAAGTATGCCAATCTCCGAACCGGCTACACTTACATGTTCGGCCATGAAGGGAAAAAGCTTCTGTTTATGGGACAGGAATTCGCTCAGGAGAGGGAGTGGAGTGAAGCGCGGGAATTGGACTGGTATATGCTGCAGGATGAATTGAATGCGGGAATGCTGGAATATATGAAGGCCCTTTTGAATCTGTACCGCAAGTATCCCTGCATGCATGAGATTGACAATGACTGGGGCGGGTTCGAGTGGATCAACGCGGATGATGCAGAGCGCAGCACATACAGCTTTATCCGCAAATCATCCGATGGCAAAAACAGCCTGCTTTTTGTGCTGAATATGACCCCGGTGGAGAGAAAGGGATATTGTGTAGGGGTTCCAAAAAGGAAGACCTATAAACTCGTGCTGAACAGCGATGATAAGAAGTTCGGCGGAAACGGAGCGGAGATTCCTGCATCTATCCGCGCGGTGTCAAAGCCGAGTGATTATAGGCCGTACCGGATCACCTTTGATCTGCCGGCATCGGGGGCCGCAGTATTCGTATTCTGACGAAGAGTAGAAACGCTGACCGGCGGGAATAAAAGAAAGAAGGACGGGAAAGCATGGAAGGACGCCGTGTGGGAGAAGGCCGGAAGTCCTGGATGCTTTCCCGTTTTGTGACAGGCATGCATCTGCATGCCGATGAAGGAAAATGTATCAGCCGGTGGCTGTCTGTTCGGAGACGGTCAGATCAGCCGCCTGCTGAAGGAGATATCTGTATCGTTTCATCACGGCGTTCTGCTCGTAGATATAACAGTCAATCAGATCTGGGTCCGTCACATAATCAAAGCCTGCATAGGCATTTTCGAGTTCGCATCTTGTCTTTTGTAAATCCAACATCAGGCTTTCCTGATAAGTCAGAGGCTTGTCCGCTTTGGCTACGCTGCCGCGGCTGAAGTGAAATTTCATGATTCATCCTCCTTTGCCGGATTTTGCCAACAGATACTTTGTAATTAAGTATATACACAGAAAATGGAAATTATGCATGTTCTATTTTTCTTTTTTGCGCATAAGGTATAAAGAACAGGCGGTGAAAAGCCGCAAAGAAGAGAGGGCATGGCGCATGGAAGGAATCATCATGATCGGAGGAGCCTGCGGCCTGGTGCTGTTAATTGCAGCGATGCGAAGCAAAACGGAATTGCTGCTGAACTTCATCCTGCGGTGTGTTTTGGGGACGCTTGCCATTTACTTCATCAATGCATTTCTTGATGCACAGGGTTTTCCCGGTCATGTTGGAATAGGAGCGGCCAGCGTGATCGTATGCGGTACGCTGGGCTTCCCGGGAGTCCTGCTGCTTTATGGGATCAGCATATGTGCCCGGCTTCTTGGATGAAGCTTTCCAGGGAGGGATTGACATGCAAAACTCCCGCCGTTGGAGGCTTTCAGAGCTTTTTTCTTGAAATGTTTGGTTCACCGTTGTTCATGATTCACAAAATTGTATTTTCTTATGAAACCCTATGGACAAAATTTTGTGAATAAGATATACTTCATTTTACCAACTGAACAAACAATATTCTAAACACAGATCTTTTCTTTTCTGTTCAGTTATAAATCTTATATTTCTTTCTATATCATTTTTTTCCGTATCATTTATTTTTAAAACATCATAGCGGCCTGCAGAGCATCCCTTTATAGAAGCCGTTTTTGCTGTCTTTGCTTTAGGGAGTATGGCATATCCATAGGAGAATCCGAACGGAACCGGCATCTGTTATGACAACATAACTTTGGGATCAGAAGAAGGCCGGCCTTACGCAGGCAAAGGAGGAAGATTGTATTGAGGAAAAAAATTCTGGCAGTCTGCGATTCGGAGCAGGACTATGCGTATCATTTCCTGGACTATCTGAGCCGCTTTGAAACGGAAGAGAGCTTTCCGTTCGAGGTGCAGGTCTTCACGGAAGCATCCGCCCTGAAGGAGTTTGGGGAGCAGAATGAGATTGCAATTCTTCTGATCGCACAGTCCCTGCATCTGATGGAAGAGAACTGGAAAGCGGATCATATTCTGGTACTGGCAGAGGAACGGGAAGGGCCCTGCGAGGAACCCTGGATTGAGAAGTATCAGTCTGTTGAGACGATCCTCCGGAAAGTGCTGGAGATTGCGGCAGATTATGAACTGCTTCCGCCCGCCGTGCGGGGAGGCGGGAATGCTGTGAAAGTGATAGGCGTCTATTCACCGGTCGGCCGGTGCCTGCAAACCACATTTTCTTTTACTCTTGGGCAGCTTCTTGCCCGCAAATACCGAGTACTTTATCTGAATTTTGAATGCTATTCCGGTCTTGGGCAGATGCTGAGGCAGGAATTTCAGACGGATCTCTCTGATTTGGTCTATTTTCTGCACAATCGGGACGGAAGATTTCCGTACCGTCTGGAAGGGATGACCCAGAAGATAAACGGGCTGGAATACATTCCGCCGGTGTTCTCCTGCCTGGATCTGCAGCGGGTGGAAGGAGAAGAATGGCTGAAGCTGATGACGGAACTGGAAGAAATGGGGAGTTACGAATACGTCATTCTGGATCTGTCTGAAGCCATACAGGGGTTGTTTGAACTGCTCAGGCGCTGTGTGCGGGTATATACGATTGTGAGGGATGACGGCTTTGCCATTGCGAAGCAGGAGCATTATGAATCCCTTCTGAGGTGCCTGAACTGTGAAGACATTCTGGAAAAGACCAGAAAATGCAGACTTCCCCTGTTTCGCCAGCTGCCTGCCGGCCTGGAGAATCTGACCAGGGGAGAGCTGGCCGGGCTGGTACAGAAGCTGATGGAGGAGGATTTGGAGGCAGGATGAGAGAGAGGAATAGGGAGGAAGCGTATCTGCAGATCAAGGAAACGGTGAAGCGGGAACTTTTCGGGCAGATGGATTTTACCCGGGAGATGACGGATGAACAGCTGCAGGAACTCATCGCTGCAAGGCTTTGTGCCAGACAGCTGGCGGGAAAGCTGGATATATATGAACGGGCCAGGATGGGAAAGGAACTGTTTTTCTCTCTGAGAGGGCTGGACGTCCTGCAGGAACTGGTCGAAGATCCGCAGGTGACGGAGATCATGATTAACGGAATGGATGGGATCTTTATTGAACGGGAAGGGAAGCTGTACGCATGGCCGGGCGGATTTGAGTCTCAGGAAAAGCTGCAGGATGTGATACAGCAGATCGTAGCGGGCTGCAACCGGACGGTCAATGAGACTTCTCCGATTGTGGATGCCAGACTTTCCAACGGTTCCAGGGTCAATGTGGTCTTAAATCCAGTGGCATTAAACGGACCGGTGGTTACAATCAGAAGATTTCCGGATCAGCCTATCGGCATGAAGGAATTGATGCGTATCGGTTCTCTCACGGAAGAAGCGGGGGTATTTCTGGAAAAGCTGGTGAAGGCACGATACAACATTTTCATCAGCGGGGGAACCGGAAGCGGGAAGACCACGTTCTTAAACGCCCTGTCCGAATACATCCCGTCGGACGAACGGCTGATCACGATCGAAGACAGCGCAGAGCTGCAGATACGGGGGATACCGAATCTGGTCCGTCTGGAAACGCGCAATGCGAATACAGAAGGCTGCCGTCCGATTACGATACGGGATCTGATTCGGACCGCACTGCGCATGAGGCCGGATCGGGTGATCATTGGAGAAGTCAGGGGAGCGGAAGCGGTGGATCTGATCGGAGGGGCGCTGAACTGCGGACACGACGGCTCCATGTCCACGGGACATGCCAACAGCGCCAGGGATATGCTCACACGTCTTGAGACCATGATGCTGATGGGAGTGGAAATTCCTCTGTCCGCCATACGAAGACAGATCTGTTCGGGTGTGGATATTATTGTCCATCTGGGCAGGCTGCGCGATAAGACACGCAAGGTGCTTCAAATCGCGGAGGTGACAGGATTTGAAAACGGAGAGATCGTCCTTTCCCCGTTGTTCGCCTTTGAAGAGGAAGAGGGAGGCGGAAGCAGGGTAAAGGGAAAGTTGGTGAGAAAGGGGGATTTAATGCATGTGGAGAAACTCAAGATGGCGGGGATTGCTTCCGCATAGCAGAAAGAGGGAAGCAGGGGAGAAGGAACGCGCTCCTGATTACAGGTTTTACCGCTTCGGCAGAAGGCAATTCCTGGTCTATGGATTGGAAGGGCTTCTTTTAATAGGGCTTTTGGCCTGGTTTTTCTACCGTTCCCTTTGGGCGATGCTGCCATTAAGCTTTCTGCTTCCGGTTTTTTTGTCCGAGGTGCAGCGAGGGCTTGCAAAGCAGAGGCGCCAGGAACTTTCCATTCAGTTCCGGGATATGATTCTTTCCGTGGCGGCAGGACTGCAGGCGGGATATTCTGTGGAGAACGCCTTTCTGGAAGCGGGAGGAGATGTGGAGCGGCTGTATGGAAAAGAGAGCCTCATGGCGCAGGAAGCGGTCATCCTGAAACGCGGCATCCAGAACAATGTGCCTCTGGAAAAGCTGCTGTCCGATCTGGGCCGGAGGAGCGGGCAGGAGGATATGGAAGATTTTGCTGAAGTTTTTTCCATTGCGAAACGCTCTGGCGGCAATATGAACGCCATCATCCGCCGCAGCGCTGCGGTGACCGGGGATAAGATAGAGGTGAAGCGTGAGATGAATACGCTTCTGTCCTCTAAAAAATACGAACAGAAAATCATGAATCTGGTGCCATTTCTCATAGTAGCCTATCTTCAGATTACTTCCAAAGGGTTCTTTGATGTTCTTTATGGGAATCCGGTGGGGATCGCGATCATGACGGCCTGCCTGGCGCTCTATCTGGCGGCTTTCTGGATGTCGCGCAGAATCGTGGAAATTGAAGTCTGAAACAGAACGGTTTGAAAATATATCGGGAATAAGAGAGGTAGATGGCGATGTGGCTGGTTTATATATTGCTGATAGCGGCGGCAGCTGTTCTTCTGATACTGTCCGCGAAAGAGAAGATACGGGCGGATCCGGATACGGAAACGATGAACCGGATGTTCCTGAAGAGCGCGGCCTTTCTGGACAGGATTCTCAGAAAGGCCTTTGGAAAAGGGGGAAGGAAAAAGGCAGGGGAATCCGCTCATATACACGAAGACATGAAACTTTTGTATCCCTCAGGGGCAGAGCACAGGGCTTACAGATATCGGGTGGAGAAGCTGAGCGGCCTGCTGTTCTTCTGCTTTGTGGGAGCAGCCGTTTCCCTTCTGATCCTTCTCTCCGGCAGAATGGAGGGCAGATTAACCGAGGATGGAAGAATTCTGAGGAATCCCTATGGAGGCGGTGAAGTATGGGTGGAATTGAAGGCGGATACAGGAACGGAAGAAAAGGATATACAGCTTCAGGTGGAGGAACGCCAGTTTACAAGGGAAGAGCTGGAAGAGATGATCGCAAAGATCACGGCTGCGCTGGAAGAAGAGATAAAAGGAGAGAATGAAAGCCTGGACGAGATCCGTACCTCCCTTGTCCTGCCCGATTCCGTGGATGGTTACCCCTTCTCCATTGCCTGGCTCAGCGGAGACTATGAACGGATTCAGGCGGACGGAAGCGTGAACAATGCAGAGATAGAGCAGAAGGGGGAGCTGGTTGAACTGACGGCCACGCTTACCTATCTGGATCAGACCTGGGAAGAGGAATTCATGGTGCGGGTCTGTCCTCCAATACTGACACCGGAAGAGGAAAGCAGACGGCAGTTGGAGAAGGAGGCACAGGAGAATGAGAAAGAGGCGGTGCATGAAGAGAGTTTTCCGCTTCCGGAGCAGCTCGGAGGGCAGAAGATTGTCTGGAAGGAGAAGGACGAAGATAACAGCCCATGGTTTTTTGCGATCATTCTTCTGGCGGGCGCGGTACAATATCGCTTTTCAGATGAAGCGCTGAAAAAAAAGCTGGTCAGGAGGGAGGAAGAACTTCTGCGTTCCTATCCGGAATTCGTCAGCAAACTGGTGCTTCTGATGGGAGCCGGACTTCCGGTGCGCGCAGCATTTATGCGGATGGCGGCGGATTATCAGAAAAAACAGAAGAAAGCGCGCAGCTATGTGTATGAAGAACTTTTGCTTGCCTGCCACGAGATGGAAAGCGGCGTCACAGAACTGCAGGCGTATGAACACTTCGGGCAAAGGTGCCGACTGCCTCAGTACAGGAAATGTATGGCGCTTCTGTCACAGAATTTAAAGAGGGGGGCTTCCGGGCTGCTTCCCGCGCTTTTGGAAGAATCAGAACGTTCTTTTGAAGAGAGGAAGCGCAGCGCCAGGGAGGAAGGGGAGAAAGCTGGGACCAAGCTCCTGCTTCCCATGATGATGATGTTGGTGGTCGTGATGATTCTGATTATGGTGCCTGCCTGTTTTTCCTTTGCAGGGATGTAAAAGCTTCGCGAGAACTGATGATGGGGATGCAGGCGGCATTCCCAAATGAAACAAACGTATGGATGGCCCAGAGGGCAGAAGGAGGATGCTTATGAAAAAGATGTTTTGGAAAACGGTTTGCAGGGCGGAGGAACTTAAGAGGAGAGTCAGGGAAATGCTCAGCAACGACGAAGGGATGGGAACGGTAGAAGTGATCCTGATTATACTGGTTCTTATCGGCCTGGTCATTATTTTTAAGAGTCAGCTGACCAATCTTGTGAACACGATTTTCAGGAAAATTACTTCCAAGGCGGGATCGATTTGAAAAGGGAAGGAAAAGGTGTGCGGGGAGGATATATAACCATTTATCTGTCTCTTGTGACGGGAATCCTGCTGTCTTTCCTGCTGGTTGTAATAGAGGGTGTACGGATGCATACCATCCGTACACAGACAGAATGCGTGATGGATATGGCGATGGATTCCGCCCTGGCGGAATATCACAGAGAACTTCTGGAGCAGTACGATCTGTTTTTTATCGATATGTCTTATGGGGGAGGAAGCCCTTCATACGGCAATACAGAAACACACATCCAGCAGTATATGAATATGAATTTTCAGCCGGCAAAACTGTTTGAGATTCCGGTTGGAAAAGATCTGACAGGGCTGTATGCACAGGATGTGGTGCTGCTTAAGGCTTCAGTGGCATCAGACGATGGAGGGGCGGTCTTAAGAAGGCAGGCTGTGGACTATATCAAACACAGATGGGGGCTGACTTATCTGAATCAGGCGGCGGTAAATGCAGGGCTGCTGGAAGGAAAAGGCCTTCTTGACAGCGATGTGGAAAAACGGCGGCAGGAGACGGAGAGGGAAGTAAAGGATAAGATCTTACAAAAACAGTCCGAGGAAGAAGAAGACTGGGAGGGGCAGTCGGTGGAACTGCCGTCGGATGTGGTGAACCAGGCCAGAGGAGAAGGGATCCTGGGACTGGCTGCTGCGAATCCCGGAAGGCTTTCGCGTACGTCCATAGCGGTGGATGGATTATATTCGCACCGGGATAGGAGGATAGAAGGAACAGGCCTTCCGGATGGAAAGGAGGCCCCGGCCGGAATCCCGGGCGCCTGTCTGTTTCAGAAGTATATTATGGAGAAATGCGGCTGTTATGGAAAAGAAAAGGAACGCGCTTCTTTCTCCTATCAAGTGGAATATCTGCTGGAGGGGAAGGGAAATGACCTGGACAATCTGCGCGGGGTGGCAAATAAGATCCTATTGGTCCGAGAAGCGGCCAACATGGCGTATTTATTGCAGGATGGGGCAAAACGAAATCAGGCGGGGGCCACTGCTTCGCTGATAGCGGCCGTTCTTGGACTTCCGGAGCTTGCGGATCCGCTTGAACTGCTGATTCTTTTTGCCTGGGCCTATGCAGAAAGCGTACAGGATCTTCGGATCCTGTTTGATGGGAAAAAGGTTCCAATCATGAAGACCGCAGAAAGCTGGAACACCCCGTACAGCCAACTGTTGACTTTCCGAAACCATCTGGGAGACTATCATGGCGGACAGGAAGGAATGACTTATCAGGAATATCTGGAGGCCTTCCTCTATCTGCAGCCCATCGAACGGACGAGCGAGAGACTGATGGATGTCATGGAGTCGGATATACGGATGACGCCGGGAAATGGCAGCTTCCGAATGGACGGATGTGTGGATGCAATGACGGCAGAAGCATATGTGGAGAGCGGATATGGATATAGTTATCAGATAAAACGCGCTTATCAATATGAATGAAAAGGAGGTGAACCGGGATGCCCTTTTTCCCGCCGCATATAGTAGATAACAGCGACTATACTCAGAGAAAGGCCAATGATTTCCGAACGCATGATCACGCATGTCTTCATCCCTGCGGTCAGCAAGTCCGGACAGAATCGGGCGTTCTGCTGTCTGGCTGCAGGGTTTCCTGCTTAAAGAGACGTTATAAATATCCCCGAACCGGACGGGCAAAAAGGGTGTCCCGGTTCATCTCCTATTTTATTCCCGCGGAAGCGGCCGGTTCCATGACGGTGGAAGCCAGTCTGGCAGTTCCCATCTTCTTCTTTTTTACGGTCAATGTACTTTCCATGATCTTGTTTTTCCATACCTATGCGACCAATCTGGAGGAATTGCACCAGCAGGGCAGGCAGCTGTCCATGGCGGCCTATGCAGCTGGAGATATCCTGCCGGAGAATGAAATCATACAGCTGATGAAGCCTGCCAGACTGCAGCCGGCGGTGCCGGTTATCGGTTATTCCGGCACTACGATTGTAAGCTGCTGTTATATGCGGGCTTGGACGGGCTATGACGTGGAACATAAGGCGCCGGCGGAGGATGGAGAGGAATACGTCTATATCACGGAATATGGGGAAGTATACCACAGGGCCAGAAACTGCACGCATCTTGCGCTTTCCATAGAACTGGCCGGAGAAGAGGAAGTGGAGGGGAAGAGAAATCAGTCAGGAGAACGGTACAGGCCCTGTGAGAAATGCGGAGGAGAAGGATTGGGGATCGTATATATCACCAAAGAAGGTAACCGATATCATAATACGATTCACTGCAGCGGCCTGAAACGTTCTGTGCGCTGTGTGCCTCTGTCCGAGGCCGGATCAAGAACCGCATGCGGAAGGTGCGGATGAGCGGCAGCGGGGGAAGAACATGGGAAATGTATGCGGAATGGAAAAGGATGAAGGAGGAGACAGGAGAGACGGTGTGAGAAAGGAGAACGCATATGGCGGAGAATATCATTATGTGCGGCTATTTGGGAATCTGTTCCTGCTATGACTGTAAAAGCAGACGTATTCCCCTATGGTTGCTGTATGTGGGAATTCTGCTGGGAACAGCCTATGCCGGTCTGATGTTTCTATCAGGGAGACTGACCTGGCAGGCGATTCTGACAGGGCTGGTTCCGGGAGGGATTATGCTTTTATACAGCCATCTAACGGAGGGAAAACTGGGAGGCGGGGATGGGCTGATGGTTATCTTTGCAGGGCTGTTTTGGCAATGGGAAAGCTGTACGGCGGCAGTGCTGGTGGCATGCTTTCTGACGTTTTGGGCGGCGCTTTTGCTGATACTGTCTGGAAAAGGGCACAGGAATACGCAGCTTCCTTTTGCACCGTTTTTGCTCGCTGGAATTGTGATTGTGTGGATAATTCAGAGTTTTTCGGGGGATGTATGTGTATAAATGGAAGATTACATAGAAAAAGAAAAGAGACGGACAGAAAAATATCTGAGAATGGAAGAAGCGGATTGTACTATAGATCTGCGGAAACAGCATATATGACGCTGGAAGCCTGTCTGATCGTGCCGCTGGCGGTGATTTTGATTGCCTGTCTGATGATTCTGGCCTTTTATCTGTATACAGTCAGTTTCCTGAATCAGGCGGCATATCTTTCCGCTTTCAGAGCCAGTCTGGAGGATACAGGGAGGGCGGACATTGCGCGGCAGGAAGTGGAGGCGCTTCTTGAAGAAGGCCTTATCCCGTTTCAGAATCTGGAAAAGGAAGTATCCGCCTCGCTGACCGTGGTTACGGTCAGAATTGAAGCGGAATTTACGGTTCCGGGAGCAGGAATCCTGCCTGTTTGGGACGGAAAATGGAAGATTGAGGCGAAGAAAAAAGCGCAGATCAGAGATGCAGTTGCGTTCATCCGTGCCCTGAGGAGGATTTCTTCATAAAAAGCGCTGATTTTTAAACCGATTGTTTCATCACTACATTTACAGAGGAAGGAAACGGAATGAAAAAGCCTGTTTATAAACGAGAGTTAAGCCATAGCTATCTGATTATGGAGGAGCTGCCCGAGGAAAAAAGGGGGCAGTACCAATACAGGATGATTCTGAAGAACAGAGTTCCGGGGCTGCTTCCGTGCAGCGAACGCTTTATGGAGGGAAAGACTTGCCTGTATTATGATATCAGTTCCCGGCAGTCCCTGGAACAGTTATATGTGTCGGCCGGCATCGGCCTGAATGAAATCAGAGGGATGATCGACAACCTGGCCCAGGTGCTGGATGCCATGGCGGAATATCTTTTGGAAGAACGCTGCTTGATCCTGAAACCGGAATATATTTATATGGATTTGGAAACGGAACAGCTTTTTTTTCTGTATTATCCATTTGCAGAAGAAGAGGGATCGGAAAGCCAGTATTTGAAAATTGCGGAATTTTTTCTGGAACATGTGGATCATAAACAGGAAATGGCGGTGAGCGCTGCCTATCAATTCTATAAGATGTCCAAAGCGAAAAATTTTACTGTGGTGAGCTTTCGCACTTATCTGGAAAAAGGAATGCAGGGAAAAAAGGACGCTGACAGAAATGAACAGGGTGGTATGGAAAAGGAATATGCAAGAGAATGGTACTTGGAAGAAGCGGAAAAGAAGGGCGAAACAGGAAACTTTTATGGAAAAGCGGTAGCGGAAGAAGGGATGAAGCCGGATTATGCATATCCATATGGCCGTGGAGAAACGGATTATGGGGAAGCAGAAGGAAACATCGCGTTGTTTCGGGATACGGCAGGCATCTACGAGTATCAGCTTAAGGAAGAAGAGGATACGGCAGGCAGAAAGGAAAATAGGATAAAAGGAAAAGCCGGAAAGAGGAAGGAACGAAAGGGAGAAATAAAAAAAGAAGGCGGAGAGAAAGGGAAAAATGGGAAAAAGGGAAGAATCGGGGGGATGATTGGCTTGGCTGTTACAGCCATAATTTTTCTGGGATTATGTGTCGTTATATGGTATCTGAAACCGGTGGAAGAACAGAAAGTTTTGTTTTTTGCAGGGCTGGCAGCGGATGGCGCCTGCCTGCTTCTGTTCCTATGGAAGGTAACTTCGGCAAAAGAAAATGAGAAGGCGGAAGAGGGGCGGAAAGAATGGGAAGAGGAGGAGAAAGGGAGCGCTTCGGCTTTCTGGGAAGAGTATACGCCGGTGGTCAGGGAGGAACTGGACGGCCCTACCGTATATCTGAGAGAGACAGGAAGCGGCAGGGAGGCGGATGATGGGGGAAAAATAAGGCCCAGATTAACGGGAAGCCCCGATGGCAGGGAGATGGAATATTCATTGGATCGGCTTCCGGTGATGGTGGGAAAGATGAAGAGCAGGGTTCAGCTGCTTCTGTCTGACGCATCTGTCAGCCGCATTCATGCCAGATTTGTGGAGAAGGATGGGAGAGTGGCTCTGATCGACCTGAATTCCACAAACGGAACCTTCGTAAACGGGATCCGGTTAGAACAGGAAGAGACGGTCATCTTGGAAAAGGGAGATGAAATCCTGTTTGGGAATGTGAGCATGCTTTATCAAGAATGAATTGGTCGGAGGCTGTCCGCCTGGGTTTTTATCTGCGTCTGAATGAAGGGCCCTGCAATGGAATGAAAGGCCCGGAATTGACAAGGGAGAAGGGAAGTGATAATCTGTTAATTATTGAGGGATAAAGCACCAAAGGGTAATGGGGGTGTCTATGCTGGCACAGCGTTATGATCAGGGAAAAAGGCGGAAAGCAGCAGGAATTCCATGGTGCAGCGCGGTTCTGACCGGAATAAATATCCTCGTTTTTCTGGCCTGTTACATATGGGGTGACTGGCTTTACGGGGAAGGCGCTTTCAGCGTACTGTATTTGATACATAATGGAGAATATTACCGCCTGGTTACATCGATGTTTCTTCATGCGGATATCAACCATCTGGTAAACAATATGCTTCTCCTATACTTCGGAGGAGAACTGGTGGAGAAGTCGATCGGCAGAATCCGTTATCTGATCCTGTTTTTTCTGTCAGGTATCTGCGGCAATCTCATGTCTGCAGGATATGAATTGTCCACGGGAGGGTTCTATGAATCCGTGGGAGCCAGCGGCGCGGTTTTTGGCCTGATCGGCGGTCTCCTTTATCTTGTGATTGCCAAAAAGGGATATGGAGCCCGGATTTCTATACAAAGGATGGTTTTGATGATCGCGCTGTCCCTGTATTCCGGTTTCCAGAGCCCGGTCGTGAATAATGCGGCGCATTTGGGCGGGCTGCTTGGCGGATTTTTACTGACCTTTATGTTGTGCCATATCGGAAAGAGATTCCGAATATAGAGAACCTGATGCTGAAAGGAGTGGAATGAGATGAAGGATGAGACTTGTATTTTCTGTAAGATTGCGAACGGTGAGATTCCTTCCAGAACGTTATATGAGGATGAAGAATATCGGGTGATTCTGGATCTGAATCCTGTGACCAAGGGGCATGCCCTGATCCTGCCGAAATGCCATTATGCGAATCTATATGAACTGCCGGAAGAGAAATGCGCCGGCGTGATGAAGCTGGCGAAGAAAATGGCTGTTCTGATGACGGAAAAGCTTTCCTGCAGCGGATTTAATCTGATGCAGAATAATGGGGAGTCCGCAGGACAGACTGTAAACCATTTCCACTTGCATTTGATTCCGCGCTATGATGATGATAATCAGAAGCTTGAGATGAGGCCAATGGGAGCAACACCGGAAGATCTGGATGAAGTCAGAACGATCATCTGCGGTTAATAGAACATAACGCTGTGATAGAATATGGCACCATGATAGAATAGAACGCCAGAGCAGGACGGATATAGCAGGGCTGAGCCCTGCGAATGATTCTTAACTGGATGCAGAAAGCTTCCCGGAACGATTCCAAACAGTCAGAAAGCGGCCGCATACATCAGGGACGCGGGCTGTTTGAAATCCTTCCGGGAAGCTTTGTTTCTGTAAACGCCATATTTTGGAAATGACAGGACAGTCTCTATTTTTGAGCTACGATGCTGTCCAGCAATTCCGTAATCGTTTTTGCAGCATTCATCTGCTGGCTGCTGTTCATGGCGCTGATATAAAGCTGCCGGTTAAAATAAAGTTCCTGTACTTTTTCAACGAGCAGTTCCGGACTCAGATAATCTTCGTCAATAACCATGCTGAACCCCTGGGATTCAAAGGAACGGGCGTTCAGAATCTGGTCTCCGCGGCTGCCTGCTGAAAGAGGGATCAGCAGATTGGGCTTTTTGAGAGCGAGCAGTTCGCAGATTGCATTTGCCCCGGCTCTGGAGACAACCACATCAGCCATAGCGAACACATCCTTTAATTCCGATTTCAGATATTCAAACTGCATATAGCCAGGACGGTTCAGGAGCAGATTATCAAT
>USKC01000019.1 GCA_900555195.1 uncultured Lachnospiraceae bacterium | reverse complement strand
ACTTTAAAAATTGGCTGTTTCTAAGCCTTGCATGTGGGAGGTCCACCCGCATTGCGGCTAAACTCCGCCCCTATGGGGCGTCAAACAACGCTGCAGCCACAATCCCCGTCTCTACTTATATATAATAGAATCGCACAGACTCCATCTGGGCAGAGCAGACACAGAGTTCATAGGCCGGATGCAGAATATAAGAATGCACAACGGCAGCACGGCCTGCTCCCATCACAGCAGGAAGCAGGCCGTTTGCATCGGCCACGGCAAAGGAAGCGAAATTCTGCGTGATCCCTTCCCCGGTATATTTCACATAGCTTTCTTTCGCCGCCCATACACGAAAAAAACTGCCTCCATGCAACAGATATTCACGCTCCGACGGGTGAAAAAAACGTTCTGCAATGCGGGCCGTTCGGGCAGGAGGGCATTTCTCAGCGCTCTGGATCTGCTGAATATCAAGCCCTACCTGGTTGGGCGCAAAGGCGCAGCACCAATAGGTTCCGCTGTGGCTGACGGAAAAATGAATCTGCGGATATTCCACGAAAAAGGGTTTGCCATGTTCCCCACCTTCAAGAATCCATTCTTTTCCCTCAGCACACTTCTCTCCGCGAGTCTCTATATAACGAAGAGCCGCTCTTCTCAAATAAACATGGGAAGCCTTTTTCTTTGCTTCTGAACAAATATAAATATAAATCCGGTTTTTTTCCATCAAACGGCTTCCTTTCCAAATGCCCGGCCTTTTCTCATCGTTTTCATGACAGGCACTATTTTTTTATACTCCGTTTATCAGAAGATTTCAATCTATTTCATTCCATCAGAGCGGAATATTTCCGTGTTTTTTCTTCGGGGCACATGCATCCTTGCCGGCGAAAGCGCGTAAGGATGTCAGAAGGCGTTCCCTGGTCTCCTCCGGCTTAATCACTTCGTCCACATATCCGCGGGAAGCGGCCACATAGGGATTGAGGAACCGATCCTCATATTCTTTAATGCACTGAGCGCGCATCGCTTCCGGATCCTGCGCCGCCTTGATTTTTCTTTTGAAGGCGATGTTGACGGCACCTTCCGCGCCCATCACCGCAATCTCCGCGATGGGCCAAGCATAGACATAGTCCGCGCCCATTTCCTTGGAATTCATTGCGATATATGCGCCGCCGTAGGCTTTGCGCAGGATGACGGAGATCTTCGGTACGGTGGCCTCAGAGTAGGCATAAAGCATCTTGGCGCCATGGCGGATGATGCCGCTGTGCTCCTGAGCGGTTCCGGGCAGAAATGCCGGCACATCCACCAGGGTGATGAGCGGAATCCCGAAGCAGTCACAGAACCGGATGAAACGAGCCGCTTTATCAGACGCATGATAGTCCAGGCTCCCCCCCATCACCATGGGCTGGTTCGCCACAAATCCCACGGATGCGCCGTCCATGCGCCCAAAGCCGATCACCACATTGGCAGCGAAGCTTTCCTGAACCTCGTAGAAGCTTCCCTTATCCGCGATGCAGTCGATCACCTTTTTCACGTCATAGGAGCGCCTTGAATTATCCGGGACGATTGTCTCAAGCTGGGAGCAGGGATTATCGGAATGTTTTCTGGAAGTTCCGTCCTTTTTGCTGCCGTGTAGCCTTCTGCCTATGCCTCCCACATGTTCCAGCACCTTATTGACGCTGCGGGACAGGGCCTTCTTTTCCTCCAGACGCAGGATGGGCGCCTTCTGCTCATAATTGGACGGCAGGTAATTCAGCAGTTTGCGCACGCCCATCAGACATTCCGCTTCCGAATCGTAGGTGAAATGGGAAACGCCGCTCTTGGTGGCATGGACTTTGGCCCCTCCCAGTTCCTCCACGGTGGTCTCCTCGTTGATGACTGTTTTCACCACGTTCGGACCCGTAATGAACATTTTGGAGGTTTCATTCACCATAAAAATGAAGTCGCAGATGGCCGGCGCATAGCAGGCGCCTCCGGAACAGGGCCCCAGGATCACGGCGATCTGCGGAATGACGCCGCTGGCCTTGGTGTGGCGCAGGAACATGCCCGCATAGCCGCTGAGGGAGCTGATCCCTTCCTCGATTCTGGCTCCGCCGCTGTCATTGATGCATATAAGGGGAGCCTTCATCTCCATCGCCATGTCCTGGATCCGGCAGATCTTCATGCTGTGATATTCTCCCAGGGTTCCCCCAATTACGGTAAAGTCCTCGCTTGCAGCAAACACCAGACGGCCGTCCACATAACCATAGCCTGTTACCACGCCATCTCCGGGCACCCTTCTCTTATCCAGGTCAAAATCATTAATGCGGGACTCGATGAAAGCGTCCGTTTCCACAAAGGTCCCCTTATCAAACAACAGCTCCAACCGTTCCCTGGCCGTCAGCTTGCCGCTGTTGTGCTGCTTCTCTATCTTCGCTTCGCCGCCTCCAAGCAGCGCTTTGTCTCTTCTCTCGTCCAGAATGCGGTTCGCTTGTTCCCAGTTCATGAAAAATGTCCTCCTGAAAATCACTTTGTTTGTCTAATCAAATTTCTTGATTATATAATTATTTGAAATTCAAACTATATGAACCTTATTATAGCACGGAAGCCAAAAAGTGCAATCCCCTTTTTTTCTTCCGTGCCTCATTTTGAACCGGAAACGGCTGCAGGCGGTATGCTCAGAGTGCTTCCGCGCCCGACAGCTGGGATGCCGCCAGATCCAACGCAGCCCGCAGGACCTTATCCATGTCATAGTAGCGGTATCCGCCCAGACGTCCTCCAAACAGCACATTTTTCTCCTGGGCAGCCAGAGCGAGGTACTGTTCGTACAGAGCCATATTTTTCTCATCATTCACCGGATAGTAGGGTTCATCCCCCATCTTCCAGGCCGCCGGATACTCGCGGGTGATCACAGTTCCCGGCTGCGTGCCGAACTCAAAATGCTTGTGTTCGATGATGCGGGTATAAGGAACCTCTCTTTCGGTGTAATTCACCACCGCATTGCCCTGGTAGTTCTCCTCATCCGGAAGTTCCTGTTCCTCAAAACGCAGGGAGCGGTATTCCAAAGCCCCCAGGCGGTATCCGAAATATTCGTCGATCATGCCCGTATAGAGAAGGGTATCCCAGGTAACAGGCTCAGCCGAAGCCGCGTTCTCCTCCAGGAAACTCCGATAGGAAATGCCGGTGCGTACCTGGCTTCCTTCCAGCATTTTCTCCACGATGGCCGTATATCCGCCGATGGGAATCCCCTGATACGGATCGTTGAAATAGTTGTTGTCATACCTGAAGCGCAGCGGCACCCGCTTGATGATGAATGCCGGAAGTTCGCGGCAGTCCCTTCCCCACTGCTTCTCCGTATAGCCCTTGATCAGCTTTTCATATACATCCCTTCCAGCCAGGGAAAGCGCCTGTTCTTCCAGATTGGACGGCTCCGCAATCTGCTCCTGCGCGATCTGATCTGCGATGACCTTCTTCGCCTCTGCAGGCGTGCGGATATTCCACATCTTACTGAATGTATTCATATTAAAGGGCAGATTATAGAGTTCATCCTTATAGACCGCCACAGGCGAATTGATATAATGGTTGAACTCTGCAAACTGCCTGATATAATCCCATACCTGTCTATCCGATGTATGAAAAATATGGGCACCGTACTTGTGTACTTGGATGCCCATACTCTCTTTCGTATAGATATTTCCGGCAATATGGTCTCTTCTGTCAATTAGCAGGCACCGTTTTCCGGCCTTATGCATCTCATGCGCAAAACACGCGCCAAACAGGCCTGTCCCTACAATCAGATAATCATAATGCATGAAAATCTCTCCCCCACACTTATTTCGCTTTGTACTTCTTGATCTGTACAAAATCGTCCATCAATCCAAGGATCTTATCACGGCCTTCTTGATTCAGCTTGACATAATACTGCATCACTCTATTTTCAAGCAGCTGTTCGCTGATCGTCGTATCTCTTTCCAGAGAACTAAAATCTACCGGATTCAGGTTTAACTTGTTGCACATCTTAATTACCGTGCCATAAGCCATTCCGTCAATCCCACGTTCCAATGCTGTTACCAGAGTGCTGTAAGGGATCTGCATCTCTAATGCAAACTGCCTTACGCTTCTGTACTGGCTTAAAATTTCTTTCTTCAAGATCTGTGCTTTGGTCATTTCAAATCCCTCCATTATACCTTGTGACCCTTTAGATTTTGTATTGTTAATTGTACACTACTTTGCTTTCAATTTGCAATATCTCTTTTGAAAAATATACAAAATTTCGAATATTTTAAGAATTTGGTCATAATTTCTTTTAAAGCTTCTGCTAGGCGCAAATAAAAAAGCCATTCCGGCATGCGCTGACTGCGGCATGCTTTGCCGGAACGGCTTTTATGATTCTTTCCAGAAATTGGCAACTGCCCGGAACGGCTCCCCTTCTGTGCCGGGATAATCGGTATCCTGTACAGTTGTCCACATCTTCCGTCAGTTGGAACGCTGAATCTCCAGCACCTTGTACTGCAGCTGACCCACCTGCGTCTCCACGTTCACAACATCGCCGACCTTCGCACCGATCAGCGCTTTTCCCACAGGGGATTCGTTGGAAATCTTTCCCTTCAGGCTGTCCGCCTCTGTGGAACCTACGATCTTGTATTCCAATTCTTCATTATATTCCAGATCCAGGATGCGGACGCGGCAGCCGATATTGATCTTCTCCAGATCCACTTCATCTTCTACAACGACCTCGGCATTCTTCAAGATTTTTTCCAATTCCTCGATTCTCGCCTCGATATCGCGCTGTTCATCCTTCGCTGCATCATATTCCGCGTTCTCAGACAGGTCGCCCTGTTCTCTCGCTTCCTTAATTTTCTGCGCTACCTCCTGCCTTCTGACCACCTTCAGGTCATGCAGTTCATCTTCATATCTACGGAGGCCCTCATAGGTAAGAATATTCTTCTTTTCTTCCATGTTCTTATCCCCTTCCTGTCAGTTCTCTTTTCATCTGGTTCTCTTTTTATTTATTCATCCGCGAACGGTACACTTCTCTCATTTACAACGGTTCGTATTATACCTTTTTCTCACATAAGTGTCAAGGCAATTCAAGGCGCTTCGGTAACAAATATCCTTCCGTTTTGCCGCAAGAAGCCGCCTCTTCTCTTCCTCTGACGTCATATCCAGGTACAGCGTCCCTTCCGGGAGTTCCCGGTGCGGAATGCGCAAGCCGCATCTCGCATCCAGGCAGACCGTCCTTCCCCGCCTTGCCTGCCAGCCCATTCTAGCCAGGCTGCCCGCGCAAACAGCAGGCAGGCCCGTATCTTCATAGATTTCCTGATAATAGGAGTGCCGATCCATGAGCGAAATGCTGGCAGCGCTCCCGGCAAGGGCTCCATCCAGCACCAGCAGGCCATTCAACCGTTCGTAACCGTTCTGCAGCACCTCCCGTATCCATCGCGTCCCGTTCTCCATCTTCTCATCCGGCCCCACTCCTTCCGGTTCGGGCGGCACCAGAATCAGGTTCGGGCAGAAGGCTTCCTGCTGCCACAGCCTGTGAATCCACGCCGCTTCCGGAAGGGCAGGTCTCCAAAATGCCTGATCGAGCATTTCCCGCATTTCTTCCTCATACCAACACAGTCCCCGGGGCGGATATCTGTCGTAAAGCGCTTCCAGCCTGGCCGCAAGCCTGGCCGGTTTTCTCCGAAGGCCAAAGGGCAGAAGAAAAAGAAGCGCTTCTTCCTCTTCGTCCTGCGCGGGCAGGCGTCTGGGTTCCATTCGTCTTCTTGCCGCGAATCGCTGTATCAGACCGCTTCTGTTCACGAAATCGGAGGGCCTCCGCATGCGGCGTCCGTTGTTTTCCTCAAATCGAACCATATCCAGATAGATCATGGTTAAGGGTATGCCGATACCTGATGTTTCATTCACATATGGCGGCGTTTTTTTCTTCCGAACCAGTCATCCAGCCATCCAGCACGGCTCCCAGCTGCTCAAAGGTCTCCATCTCATTGATCCGGCCTCGCAGCGCGGCGGAATGCGGATAGCCGGCGGTATACCAGCTAAAATGCTTGCGCATTTCACGAACGGCGGTATATTCTCCCTTATATTCCACCAAAAGAGCGGCATGCCGCAGGATCATCTGTTTTACCTCCTGGGCGGATGGGGCGGGAAGGCGTTCTCCGGTCTGAAGATAGTGGCAGACATTTCTGAATATCCACGGGTTTCCTCTGGCGGCCCGGCCGATCGCCACGCCGTCGCAGCCAGTCTCTTTCATCATGCGCACCGCGCTTTCCGAATCCGTTACATCCCCATTTCCGATCACCGGGATCTTCACCGCAGCCTTCACACGGGCGATGATCTCCCAGTCCGCATTTCCGGAATAGAACTGCTGCCTGGTTCTCCCATGTACGGTAATGGCTGCCGCCCCGCTTTCCTGCGCGATATGAGCCATCTCCACGGCATTTACATGTTCCTCGTCAAATCCCTTCCGGATCTTCACCGTGACCGGCTTTTTCACCGCCTTCGCCACCGCGCTGATGATGCGGCCGGCCAGAAGCGGATCCTTCATAAGCGCGGAGCCCTCTCCATTATTCACCACTTTTGGCACGGGGCAGCCCATATTGATGTCCAGAATCGCAAAGGGCCTCTCCTCAATCTGTCCGGCGATCTGCGCCATCAGTTCCGGTTCTGAACCAAACAGCTGCAGACTGACCGGCCCTTCCTTCTCATGGATCTCAAGAAGGCTCTCCGTGTTTTTATTCCTATAATGAATCGCTTTGGCGCTCACCATTTCGCTGCACACCATCCCTGCTCCCATCTGCGCGCACAGCAAGCGAAATGGCAGGTCGGTTACCCCTGCCATCGGCGCCAGTATGATCGGGTTGTCCAGAGTCACATTTCCAATATGAAGCTTCTGCATCCATTCCTCCCAGCAAAAAGGAGCTGCCCCCAGCCCCTTTTTGCTATTCTTTCCTGTTATTTTCTATACTTTTCTACTTTTTGTTCTTTTCTGCTATTTTCTGTTCTTTTCGTAGATCAGCTGCAGGCCGTCCAGCGTCAAAGAACTGTCGTACACATCGATCACGTCCGTCTCGTCCGCGATAATCCTGCCCAGCCCGCCGGTAGCCACCACCTTCATATCCAAAATGCCGGTTTCCTTCTTCACCATGTTCACGATATATTCCGCCTGGCCGATCTGTCCGAACACCAGCCCCGCCTGCATGCTGGAAATGGTCTCCTGGGCCAGAATGCTCTTCGGCTTTCTGATCTCAACTGCGGGAAGCCTTGCGGTATCCTCCCAGAGCGCCTTGGCGGAGATGCGAATGCCGGGAGCTGTGATGCCCGCAGCAAAACAGCCATCCTTCGTCACATAATCATAGGTGGTGGCGGTTCCAAAGTCCAGAACCAGCACAGGGCCGCCGTACTTCTCGTAGGCAGCCACAGCGTCCACGATCCGGTCCGCTCCGATCTCCTTGGGATTCTCTGTCACGATACGAATCCCCGTTTTGGTTCCCACGCCCACGATCAGCGGTTCCATTCCCAGATACCTGGTGATTCCGCCCACCAGGGAATGCATCACGTTCGGAACCACGCTGGCGATCACACAGCCTTCCATCTGTTCCTTCTCGATTCCGTTAAACTGCAGCAGCTGACGGATATACATACCGTATTCATCCGACGTATGCGCCAGCTTGGACATCATACGGAAGGTGGTAACCAACTTCCGTCCCTCATACACGCCAAAGGTAATGTTCGTATTTCCCACATCAATCGCTACTATCATCATCTTCCTCCAAAAAAGCGGTTACATCTTCATGCAGAACGACCGCACGGTAATACAGGCTGAGCGACTCCAACAGTTCCTTTCTCTTCCTTCGCACCTCGCTCAGAAGAAGGGCCGCTCCCACTTCATCATACAGATAATCTTCCTGCGCCGCATCCGTCTCCAGCGTCACGCCTCCATCCTCCTCAAACAGGATGGTGAAAACCCCGCCCACTTCTTCTACAAACAGCACGCAAATGATGTGCAGCTCATCCTGAATGGACTGCGGCAGCTTTTTGAAATCCTGATTAAAAAAATATTTCTGTTCATAGGAATTGGCGCCGCACAAAACAGCACGGCCGCGCTCATCCCGGGTTCCTGCTTCCTTCATCAATGCTCCCATCTGCGCGCTAGGGCGCGTATACGAAATCAGGGAGAGTGAAAGCGCTTTTCTTTCGCGCTTCTCTCCATCCCATCCTTTTCTTAAGCCCCAGGGGCATCAGACGTAGCCATATACGCCTCTTACAGACACCTCGCCGGCATAAACGGCTTCCATGCTTCCGTCCTCTTTTTCCACCAGCAATTCTCCCTTTGTGTTGATGCCCCTGGCCGTCCCCTGGTATTCCCCCTTCGGATCCAGCACGCGGACCTGCGCGCCCTTATTCAGCAGCAGCCGTTCATAGGAAGGGAGCAGCCGCTCCATATCCCATGTGCTCCCAAATGCCTCATATGCCTGTTCAAAGCGCTCCAGAATCGAGGCCAGCAGCCCTGCCCTTGCCACCCTCTCTCCTTTTTCCTTTCTCAGGGAAGTAGCCATCTGTTCGATTTCCTCCGGAAACTCCTCCTGATTGACGTTCACGCCCACTCCGATCACCACATAGTGGATATAATCCGGTTCCGCGCTCATCTCCGTCAATATGCCGCAGAGTTTCCTACCTGAGGATACAATGTCGTTCGGCCATTTGATCCCCACAGAAATCCCTTCTTCTCCGATCGCCTCCGCCACCGCGAGCGCCATCACCAGGGTCAGCATGCTCGCCTGCTCCGGCCTGCATGTAGGACGCAGCAGAAGCGTGAAATAGAGATTACAGCCTTCCGGAGAAGACCAGGCGCGCCCTCTGCGGCCTCGTCCCGCGTCCTGACGTTCCGCCACCACCACCGCGCCTTCCGGGGCCCCTTCTTCGGCCGCCTTCTTCGCATCCATATTGGTGGAACCTGTGACCGGACGGAACAGATAGCTGCTGCCCGCCCACTTGGTGTGAAGCCTGCTTCTCACCTCCCCTTCCCACATCACATCCGGAGAAGAGAGCAGGCGGTATCCTTTATTCTGTACGGCCTCGATCTCGTATCCTTCCTCCTTCAGCCCGTTGATCGCCTTCCATACCGCAGTCCTGGAGACCGCAAACCGGCTGCACAGTTCCTGACCGGACACATACTGTCCGCTTTCCCGAAGAAGGGCGAGGATCTCCGCCTTATTCAATCCTTTTCGCTCCATTTTGTTCCTCATCCCGGGACGTCGTCAGCAGGGCTGACAATCCGGCTCATATCCCAGGGTCGCCGCAATGACCGCTTTGATGGTATGCATCCGGTTCTCCGCCTCATCAAAGACAACGGAAGATGGCGACTCAAACACTTCATCCGTCACTTCCATCTCCGTGATGCCGAATTTCTCTCCCATTTCTTTTCCGATTTTGGTCTTCAGATCATGGAAAGCGGGCAGGCAGTGCATGAAAATCGCATTTCCGGCATTCTCCATGATCCGGCGGTTCACCTGATACGGAGAGAGCCTCTCAATCCGCTCCGCCCACACGCTATCCGGCTCTCCCATGGAAACCCATACATCCGTACAGATCACGTCCGCGTCTTTGCTTCCCGCCATCGCATCTTCCGTAAGCGTGATGGAACCTCCCGTCTCCTCCGCAATCTTCCTGCAGGTCTGCACCAGCTCTTCTGCAGGAAAATATTCCTTCGGCGCACAGGCCGTAAAATGCATTCCCATCTTCGCGCAGGCCACCATATAAGAATTGCCCATGTTGTAGCGGGCGTCTCCCATATATACCAGCTTCACGCCCTGAAGCCTTCCCAGATGTTCACGGATGGTCAGAAGATCCGCAAGCATCTGCGTGGGATGGAATTCATTGGTCAGCCCGTTCCAAACCGGCACGCCCGCATAAGCAGCCAGTTCCTCCACCACTTCCTGTCCGAACCCGCGGTATTCGATTCCTTCATACATTCTGCCCAGCACCCTTGCCGTATCCGCAATGCTTTCTTTCTTGCCGATCTGGGAGCCGGATGGATCCAGATAGGTTGTCCCCAATCCCAGATCATGGGCTGCCACCTCGAAAGAGCATCTGGTTCTTGTGCTGGTTTTTTCAAAAATGAGCGCGATATTCTTGCCCTGGAAGCGATCCGTCCGAATCCCTTTTTTCTTCTTCTCTTTCAATTCCGCCGCAAGATCCAGAAGATAAGTGATCTCCTCCGGCGTATAGTCCAACAGTTTCAGAAAATGCCTTCCTTTTAAATCCATCTTTTCCTCCGTTCCGAAACACCGAGCGACAAAAACGCGTTTCTCTTCCTACTGTATTAACGACTGGCACAGTCTCATTCATGAAAAGGCCTCACACCCTTTGATGTGAGACCTTTCTATCCGAAAACAAGGCCCCGGATGCTGTCTTTCCAGCCTCAGGGACTGACCAATTCCTTGGCGGATGCCAACAGGCCTCCCAGATTCTGTATCTCTGAAGGGATAATGATCTTGGTCGCTTTTCCGTCCGCAGCCTTCTCAAAAGCCTCCAGGCTCTTCAGCTTCAGAACCGTATCATCCGCTCCCGCTTCCCTGATAAAACGAATGCCGTCTGCTTCCGCCTGCTGTACCTTCAGAATCGCTTCCGCCTGTCCTTCTGCCTCGCGGATCATCTTCTCTTTCTCCGCTTCCGCACGCAGGATCGCGGACTGCTTCTCCGCTTCCGCCTCCAAAATTACGGACTGCTTCTTACCTTCTGCAACCAGGATCGTGGCCTTCTTCTCACCTTCCGCACGCAGGATCGCTTCTCTTCTCTCCCGTTCCGCCTTCATCTGCTTCTCCATCGCATCCTGAATGGCCGCCGGAGGGATGATATTCTTCAGTTCCACACGGGTCACTTTAATGCCCCAGGGATCCGTCGCCACATCCAGGGAAGCTCTCATCTTGGTATTGATGGTCTCCCTCGAGGTCAGCGTCTGATCCAGTTCCAGGTCTCCGATGATATTGCGCAGCGTGGTGGCCGTCAGGTTCTCGATCGCCATGAGCGGGTTCTCCACTCCATAGGTATAGGCCTTCGGGTCGGTAATCTGGAAAAAGACCACCGTATCAATCCGCATGGTCACATTGTCCTTGGTAATAACAGGCTGCGGAGCGAAATCCACCACCTGCTCCTTCAGGTTCACCTTCCGCGCGATCTTATCGATAAAAGGCATCTTGAATTTCATGCCGACGCTCCAGGTTCCCTGGTAAGCGCCCAGCCGTTCCACCACATAGGCCTGTGCCTGCGGAACGATCTTGATGCAGGACGCCAGAATCAACAGGATCAGTATCAATACGATCAACAATACAATTGCTCCAACCATTTTCTATCTCTCCTCTTCGTTATCAGATATTTCCTCCACGATCAGCTTCACTCCGCTGATCGCACAGATCACGACCATCCTCCCCTTTGGGATCCTCACTTCTTCCGCTGCGCTGCGCGCCGTCCATTCCTGGCCGTTCACGCTCACCAGTCCGACCGACCGCAGATTATCAATCTCTTCCTCCACTACGGCCCTCTTCCCGATCAGGCCTTCTGCATTGGTTTTCACCCGGTCATGGTTAAAGTAACGTACGGCAATCGGCCGGGTAAACAAAAGCAGCACCACCGAAACCGCCAGAAATAAAGTGATCTGAAGGTACAGCGGCGCTCCCAGCGCAGACGCAAGGATCGCAATAAAGGCGCCTCCGGCAAACCAGATTGTGGTCAGCCCCAGCGTCGCCACTTCCACAACGATCAACACGATCAGCAGAATCAGCCAGAAGATTATTTCGACCATGCGTTTTCCTCCTATAACTTTCCTTCATCATACTATATCCGCCTGAGATATTCAATCTTTTTCTTGAGCGGGCGCCCGCCGCGATCGAAAGGCCACCCCATAAAAAACGAAAACGGAGAAGAAAGCGAATGCCTTCTCCTCCGTATATTCTTACCAAAAAACATGGTTTCCTATGACAATTCCATCTCTGCCGCCAGCCCTTCTGAAATGGGTAGCGCTTCCCACATTGGTAACGCCGGACAGCGCTTCGGTAGCTGCCTGAACGCAGCTTTGCTTGATATTGCCTGAGGAAACGAGGTTTGCCAGTTTTCCGCTTCCCGCAGGCGTGAACTGACCGGAAGCAAAGATGACGTCCGTAACGGTATTGGGATAGGAGCCGCTCTTTACACGATTCACCACCACGGCGCCCACAGCCAGCTGGCCTTCATAACTCTCTCCTCCGGCCTCACACTGAATTAAAGCCGCCAGCAGGGTTACATCGCTGGTTCCTGCCGGAATGCTTCCAGTGCTCTGCTTCTGCGGCGCGCTGCCCGCACTTCCCTTGCTTCCCCCCTTATCGCTTCCCGTGCTTCCTACAGTCCTCGCAGCCTCTCTCTCCGCGATCTCTTCCAGGGTTTCCCCATGGTCATATTCAAAATCCACTTCGATATAATCCGCAGACACATATCCTGTTCCGCCCTCATAATCAATGGCGGCCCATTCTGCATCCAGCGTGATCTTATCGCTGTATTCCAGCTGTTCCTTATCCACCACCTCGAAAACTTCTCCCTTGGCGGCAAGATCATATACCTCCGCGTCCGCAGAGGGTTCTTTCCGAATCCGCAGGGTCTCTCCCGTCACATGTGCTACGGTTCTCCCCACTTCCTTAACCTCCTGCAGCGCTTCTTCACCGAACAGCAGGAATTCGTCCTTTGCCCAGCCGGTGAGTTCGCCCGACTCCAGCTTCGTCCAGCCGTCCTTTCTCTCCAGCACGGTGCCGCCGCAGTCGGCATAGAGATATCCTACCTTTTCCGCCTCTTCGCTCGGTTCGCTGCGGACATTCAGCGTATTGGCAACGCTGGTCATAACCAACGTTCCTTCCATATCCCCGCTTTCTTCATCCGCCTTGCCCGCCTCCGGCTGTTCCTCTTCCTCTCCGGCCTGGCCTGCAGATGTCTCCTGGAATGAAACCGCCGCTTCTCCGGCCATTCCTTCCTCAAGGAGTTCCCCATCTTCTTGTTCCGTCTCCTGCGACAGGGTTTCTCCCTCCAAAGCGGCTTCCACACCCGCAGAAAGCCGCCCGCCAGCCTCCTGTGCACTGCTGACCATGCCGCCTCCATTCAGCAGCAAAGCCGCTGCCAGAACCGCCGCTCCATATGCACATTTTCTTCGTAGAAACCGTCTTTTCATCTCCGTCCTCTGCATGTTACAGTCCCCCACCCCTTTGAGCCCTGCTTTACATTCTCTGGAACCGAACCGTTATATATTACGGATATGTTAACAATTATTGCAATTATTGTCAAGTTTTTACATAATTCGTCCTATTTATTAAAATGGGAACGGCCTGCAGGGGCTTCCCGCTGCATGTCATTCCCATCCGCATCTTTTCTGTAATGCAGCAGTTCAGACGGCTCTGAACTGTTGCCCGTAATTCCTCATGGTCTCAAGCAGGCTTAATAGAACACATGATTTCCAATCACCTGGCCGCTGCGGCCGTTCACTCTCCTGAAGAAGAGCTTATCTCCCACCGGTTCCGAACCGGCAATCGCCTCCAGAGCAGCCTGGCGGCAGGAAGCGCTGATATTGCCCGAAGCCATCGTCCGATGCAGGCTTCCATTTCTTACCGGACTGAACTGCCCGGCTTCATAGATCACTTCAGGTATCGTATTGGGATGGTTCACCGATTCCACACGGTTCATCACCACATTTCCCACAGCCACCTGACCGACATAGGATTCTCCGCCCGCTTCACATTGAATCAGGGCTGCCAGCAGTTCATAACCTTCAGCGCTCACACCCGCCTGCGTCAGAACCGCATTCTGCACAGCCGCCTGCATTGCGGCCGCCTGTGCCGCCTGCAGCGCTGCAGCCTGGGCCGCTGCGGCTGCCTGGGCCTGTTCCTGAGCCGCCTGTAAATTCAAAATCTGCTCCTGTGTATTCTCTGCGCTCACTGCGGTCACAGCCGCTGCAGCGCCGGCATCATTCGCCATAACGGTCGTTCCGTGCGCCATACCAAGGGACAGCATCCCTGCCAGCATAAATGCTGTACGCCAGAACAACTTTCTGCTTCTGCCGCTTGTGTTCATGATAACCTCCATTGACCTGTCTTCCTGCAACCGCTCAGAATCGCCTGAGCAGTCACGCCCTCTTCTCAGAGGATTTTTCTCGCATTTGTTACAATTTTATTAACAAATGTTACGTTTGTTATCATAACAGCGCTTTCCCTTTTTGTCAACCTTTTTATTTTTCGCGTATTTCCGGCATTTTTCCCAAATCTTTTCCTTTTTCTTTTTATTTTTATAAAAATTGATTATCGTTTTACAATTTATTTTTTTAATATTCAAATTTTCTTTTATCAAAATTTCCAATTTATTTCTGAAATCGGCGCAAAAAAAATTGCCTTTTCGTACGTTTTTTTCATTGAAAAGGCAATTTCCGGTTAAATTGTTACAAATATTACATAGTTCTTGATTTTTCAATACAAGCCGTCACCGCATCCATCACCGTGCCCCTGAAATTTTTTTCTTCCAGCACTTTCACAGCCTGAATGGTCGTGCCGCCAGGCGAACAGACCATATCCTTCAACGCGCCCGGATGCATTCCCGTCTCCAGAACCATCTTCGCGCTTCCGAGTACCGCCTGCGCTGCCAGTTCATATGCCTGGGCCCTTGGCATCCCCTCCGCCACCGCAGCATCCGCCATGGCTTCTATGAACATAAACACATAGGCCGGAGAACTTCCGCTCACTCCTACCACCACATCCATCAGGCGTTCCGGCACTTCCACAGCCCTTCCAAAACTCTCCAGAAGCCGCAGGACACGCTCTGCTGCTTCCTTCGTCACACCCTGTCCCATGCATACGCCCGTGCAGCCCTCTCCCACCAGCGCAGGCGTATTGGGCATGCACCTGATTACAGGAACATCCGCCTTCGTATGTCCGCAAAGCCATTCGATGGTTTTCCCCGGTGCCAAACTCACCAGCGTTTTATTGCTCCAATCCATATCCTTCAATTCTTCCAGCACTTCTTCAAAGAACTGAGGCTTGACCGCAAGAACGATGATCTGCGCCCGCTGCGCCACCTGCCGGTTATTCGCAAACGTCTGTATTCCATATGCCTCTTCCGCCTTCTTCCTGCTGCGTTCCGTTTTCGCGCTCCCGCAGATGCGTCCCGCATCAATCAGCCCTTTTTTCAAAGCGCCTCCGATCATGGCCGAAGCCATATTTCCAAGTCCGATAAAACCGAATTCAAATTCCATTTTTGCTCCCTTCCGCGCCTCTTCTTCTCTGTCCCGCCGCTTCATACATCAGGATCCCTGCCGCCATCGCTGCATTCAGGGACTCCACCTTGCCCTTCATGGGAATCCGGATGCGCTGATCCGCCAAAGCGGCTGTTTCCGGCCGCAGCCCGTTCCCTTCATTTCCGATCAGGAAAGCGCTTCCCGCCCGGTAATCCGCCTCATCATACCCTACGCTTCCCTGCAGATATGCCGCATACAGACGAATTCCAGCTTCTTTCAGCGTTTTCGATATCTCTTCCAAGGAATCCGCATAATAAAAGGGGACCCGGTAAATGCTTCCCATGGTGGAGCGAATCGTCTTGGGGTTATAGATATCCGCGCTCTCTCTGCTCAGGATCACCCCATCCACCCCGGCCCCTTCCGCGGTCCGCAGGATCGTACCCAAATTGCCCGGATCCTGAAGTTCTTCCAAAAGCAGAAGAAAAGGGTTCTCCCCCGCAAGCATATCCTCCAGCCGGTATTCCTTCCTGCGCATCACACACAGGACGCCCTGCGGGCTCGATGTATCCGACATCTTTCGGAACACTTCCTCCGAAACGGTCTCATATCCCAGCTTCTCCAGCTTTCCGGCACAGGCGGAGGCGGACGCCATCTGAAGGAAATGCTCTGAGATATAGATCTCATCCATCTCTTCTTCCGGCGCCTCCTGGAACAGCTTTATGCCTTCCACCACATACCTTCCCTCCAGGCGGCGTTCCCGCGCTTTCGTATTCAGCGCAACCACTCGTTTTACTCTGCTATTCGATACAGAGGTAATCATATTTTTCTCCATTTCCGCATGACTTCATAAAAATACGCATCCACATCTTTTTCATTCAGCAGGCAATAACTTTTTCTGCCGAATGAAAAAAAGAATCCCGCAAAGCGGGATTCTCCGCCTGCCGCGTCTTTTCCGTTACAGCAAGCGTTCACAGCGCAAGCAGTTTGCTGATCCGGAACTCGTATTCCGGGATTTCTTTCTGCATTGCCAGCGCCTCTTCGATATCAAAATCCACAAATTTACCATCCCTATATCCGATCACCCGGTTAGTCTTCCCCTCGCAGAGAATATCCGCTGCCAGACATCCCATGATGGACGCATAATATCTGTCCTTACAGGTAGGGCTTCCGCCTCGCTGCATGTATCCCAGAATGGTCGCCCTCGTCTCCACGCCGGTGGCCGCCTCAATTCTCCTCGCCATGGAGGTGGAATGCCCGATTCCTTCCGCATTGATGATCAGATGATGGGTCTTGCCCCGTTTTCTGTTGTTGATGATATTATTGATGATATTCTGCTCGTTGAAATCGTATTTTTCCGGAAGCAGGATGTCTTCCGCGCCATTCGCCACGCCGCACCAGAGGGCAATATAACCCGCATTTCTGCCCATTACTTCGATGATGCTGCACCGTTCATGGGAAGAAGACGTGTCCCTTACCTTATCGATGGCCTGCATGGCCGTATTCACCGCCGTATCGAATCCGATCGTATAATCCGTACACGCGATATCCAAATCAATGGTGCCAGGAAGCCCAATGGTGTTAATTCCATGCCTGGACAGGGCCTGTGCCCCCATATAAGAGCCGTCTCCGCCGATCACAACCAAGCCGTCGATGCCATGTTTATGGCAGATATCCGCTCCCTTCTGCTGCCCGGCCTCCGTTTTGAATTCCATGCAGCGTGCAGTTCCCAGAATCGTCCCGCCTCTCTGAATGATGTCGGAAACACTTCTCGCCTGCATATCCACGATCTCCTCATTCAGGAGTCCCTGATAGCCTCTCTTGATCCCTTTGACCTTGACGCCATTGGAAAGCGCTTTTCTCGTCACCGCGCGAATGGCGGCATTCATTCCCGGAGCGTCGCCGCCGCTCGTTAATATGCCAATCGTTTTAATTGCCTTCGCCATGCGTATCCTCCAATCCGCCGAATCACGGCGTTCGCTTCCTTGATTCCCAAATTCATCACACAGGCTCATAAACGCCGGACCAAACAGCCCGCACCGTCCTGTCCATTTCTCATTTTAATCGAAAAAGAGCTTCTTTTCAATCCTTTTTATCCAACCCTTTTAAGGCTTCCGTTTAGGGCTTCCGGCCGAAGAGTGAGCTGCCGCCGTTCCTCTTCGCAGGGGATTGTCCTTTCGGCCGGGCGGAAGAGAGCCCGTTCGCCGCGTCCCCCTCAGACAGCGCCCTGCCATTCGGGGCTCCTTTCATGCACGGTTATCCCTTCGTCCTGGCCTGTGAGAAAACGGCGCTGTTTCTTATGTTTGTGAAAGGGGCATTCTTCCGCACGCCCTGGCGGCGTTGTCTGACGCCCGGCAGGGCGGAGTTTAGCCGCCATGCGGAAGAACGCCCCTTTCACAAACGTTTAGAAACAGCCCTTTTTCGAGGCGGCCAGGACGAAGGGATAACCGTACATAAAAGGAGCCCCAAATGGCAGGGCGCTGTCTGAGGGGGCGCGGCGAACAGGCTCTCCTCCGTCCGGCCGAAAGGACAATCCCCTGTGAAAAGGAACGGCGGCAGCTCGCTCTTCGGCCGGAAGCCCTGAACGCAAGCCCTGAAAGGAAGCCCTAAAAGGGCTGGATAAAAGGGTCACACCACTTTTACGTTTTCTTCCCCATACAGGGCGGACAGGCGCTCCAGCAGCGCTTTGTCCGCTTTTACGTTCCGGTTAGGCGGAAGCGTCTTTTTGGCCTTCGGGTTCTCCACATAGATCACCACCTGATCATTGCCGTCTGAAGAGGACAGAAGCTGGAGAAGCCCATCCTCTGCCGTTTCGTAGGCCTGTTTGGTGGGGAACCTGAGCCAGAGGGTCTTTCTCACCTCATCAAAGGCCTCTACGGATTCGCAGATCAGCTTGCCGTCGCGGTCTTCCTCCAGGGACACCCTTCCGCGTATGAAGACTTTTCCCTCTTCCACAAGCTTGGTGCTCTCCTGCTCATATACCTTAGGGAAGACCACCACTTCCACGCTGCCAACCAGATCTTCCAGCGTCAGAAAGGCCATCACCTTATCGTTCTTGGTATACTTGATTTTTTTCTCAGAAATCATGCCGCCGATGACCGCCCGCTCCTGATCCTTCACATTCATCTGCCCCGTTTCTTCATCCAGGGCAAAGTCCGCGGTCGTGCGGGTGATGTGCTTTTTCCAGGTCTGCTCATATTCCTCCAGAGGATGGCCGCTGACGTAGATCCCAAGCACCTCCTTCTCGAATCCCAAAAGAATTTCCTTGGAATATTCCCCCACGTCGGGAAGGCGGATTTCATAGGCGCTTTTTTCCTCTTCGCTCACCAGGTCGAACAGGCTCATCTGGCCTGTCAGGTTGTTCTTTTTGTTCTGCAGCCCCGCATCCATCATCTGGGCAAATACGCTCATGAATTGCTTTCTCGTCCCCCCAAGGCTGTCAAAGGAACCGGATTTGATGAAATTCTCCACCGTCCGCTTGTTCACTTCCGTATCCATGGTTCGATCCACAAAATCCTGCAGGCTCAAAAACGGCCCGCGCAGTTCCCGCTCCTTTGTGATCTCCTCGATCACGGGCCGGCCGATCCCTTTAATGGCCGTGAGCGCATATCGGATGGAACCGCCTGACACGGAGAATCCCATCTCCCCTTCATTGATGTCCGGGGGCAGGATGGCAATTCCCATGTTCCGGCAGGTCAGAATGTATTCCGATACTTTCCTCGGATTATCGATCACCGAAGTCATTAACGCAGCCATGAATTCCACCGGATAATAGTATTTCAGGTAGGCGGTCTGGTAAGCTACCACCGCATAGCAGGCTGCATGCGACTTGTTAAAGGCATAAGAGGCAAAGCTGGACATCTCATCATAGATGCTGTTCGCCACTTCGGCAGAGATGCCGTTGTTCACGCAGCCCGGGCATTCACGGCCCGGCTCTGTGCTGCCATATACAAAGTGCCTGCGCTCGGCGTCCATCACCGCCTGCTTTTTCTTCGACATGGCGCGGCGCACAAGGTCTGCCTGGCCATAGGAAAAGCCCGCCAGTTCACGGCATATCTGCATCACCTGTTCCTGATACACAATGCAGCCGTTTGTCACGTCCAAAATATGCGCCAGCTGAGGTGTTTTATAGCGGATATTCTGCGGGTTGTGGCGGTTGGCAATGTAGGTTGGAATGGAGTCCATTGGGCCGGGACGGTACAGGGAAATGCCTGCAATGATATCCTCCAGGTTCCGGGGCT
>USKC01000018.1 GCA_900555195.1 uncultured Lachnospiraceae bacterium | reverse complement strand
CCGTCCTTATCTGGGCCGCCGCGTTCGGATTATTGGTTCCCGTCTGGAACTGATTCACAATTTCCATGACCAGATAAGGCAGCGTGCGCAGGGTCTTGGTTTTCACAAAGAAGGTGGAATCATACCAGTTGTTCCAATGCCCCACTCCCACGAACAGGGCCATTGTCGCCATAAACGGCTTGGAAATCGGCATAATGATGCTTCTGAAAATTTTAAATTCGCTCGCTCCGTCTATCTTGGCCGATTCCCGGAGCGATTCAGGAATCCCCTCAAAAAAGGTCCTTCCGATCGTGATATAGAACAAATTCAGCATTCCCGGGATGATGTACACCCAGAAGGTATCGATCAAGTGCAGCGACTTCAATACCATATAATAAGGGATAACCCCTCCGGAAAAATACATACAGATAATGATGAACGTCATATACCATTTTCTTCCGATCAGTTCCTTGAAGGAGATCCCATAGGCTACCAGCGTGGTAAAGAACACGCCCAGAACCGTCCCAAGGATCGTCCTTGCCGCCGTAATGCCCAGCGCCCGGACCCATTTCCAGTCGGTAAAAAACTTGCTGTAATTGCTCAGCGTAAATTTCCTCGGGAGCCAGTAGATCCCTCCCATGCTGGCGTCTACTCCTTCGTTGAAGGAGAGAATAAACACATAATAAAACGGATATACCGTAGCGAACAAAATGATGAGCGCCAGCACATAGATCACAAAATCCATGATCCGGTCTTCCGCGCTTTTTCTCTTTCTTTTCTTTCCTGTCCTAATCATTCCCATTCTCTTTCACACCGTCTTTCTTTCCGACAATTTCCGCGTTTTCATCAGAACAGTCCCGAGCCTGCCAGCTTCTTGGATGCAAAGTTGCTTACAAAGATCAGGATCAGCGAGATCATCGACTGTACCAGACCAACCGCTGTGGCGTAAGAATATCTGCCCTGCGCCAGGCCTACGTCAAACACATAGGTCTGTATGATTTCGGACGTATCCGCGTTCACATTGTTGCCCAGCAGGTAGCACTGTTCAAAGTTGGAACCGCTCAGGCCGCCGCCGAACAGATTTCCCATCGTCATGATCAAGACCACGACGATCGTACCCTTGATGCAGGGAAGCGTGATATATCGGATCCTCTGCAGCCTGGTCGCGCCGTCGATCTGCGCCGCCTCATAATAATCCTGGCTGATTCCCACAATCGCGGCCAGGAAGATGATGGCCCACCATCCCATTTCCTTCCACACATCCAGGAATACGGCCACACCCCAGAAAAGCCCCGCATCCGTCAGGAATTTGATGGGCTCCGAAAGATGCAGCATTCCCAAAACCGTATTGATGATTCCGGACTGGGATAAGAACTGATAGGAAATGCTGGAGATAATGACCCAGGAAATAAAGTGCGGCAGATAGCTGCATGTCTGAAGGAGCTTCTTAAACTTCACATTCCGTATCTCGTTGACCATCAGCGCAAACAGAATGGGAAGTGGAAAGGTAAAGATAAGCTTCAGAATGCTCAAAGCCACCGTATTGCGCACAAGCCTTCCAAACTTGTACTCTGTCACGAATTCCTTAAAATACTTAAGCCCCACCCATTCGCTGGTAAAAATGCCCTTGATCCCGCTGCTGATGGAGTAGTCCTTGAAGCCCATCAAAAGACCGAACATCGGAACCAGATTAAAAACAACCAGATACAGCATTCCTGCCAGGACAAATACCTGAAGCGCGCCCTGCTTTTTAAAGCGCTTCCACAATGTTTTCCTTCCGATCACGGCGTTTCTCCCTCCCTTTCTTTTCTGCTCCGTTTTCTTTCCTCCCTAACATACCATCCCTTTCCGGCCGCTACAATCAACAATTTCTAGCCCGATCTACAAATATTCATCCGTGCCGTTTCCATTCTCTGTTTCCTATGCAACTGCCGCCGGGAAGCGTCCGCCTTTTGTGCAAACGCACATCAAAAAGGCGGTCCGCTTCGCGAACCGCCCGTATCCATAAGTCCCCTCCTTCTTATCCGGCGTTTTCCCTTCATCCTGCCGCAGACATGCCCTCTAGTCCAGCCCGTCCGCCAGCCCGTAAATATCCTCTTCCTCCGCTTTCACTCCATCCCATTGGATCGGCTCGGCAAAGTCAAGCCGGACAATGGTATCATAAGCGTCTCTGTCTGCGATAGGCACCTCGATCTGGAGCTTTCCGTCTCTTCTTGAGACGGAAACGTTCGTGCAGTTTAAGCCGCTGAACGCTTCCAGCTTTCCCATTTCCGGAATCTCTATTCTATCCTTCTCCCATTCGATGATATGTACATAAACCGTCTTTTCACGGTACACGCTGCCTCCCCAGGCGCCTGGCTGCACCGGGCCGCCCCTGGTTCCGTAAATGCTTTCCCCATACCGCTTCAGCCAGTCCCCAAGCTGCTTCAGCCGTTCCACCTGTTCCGGCTCCATGTTCCCCTCGCCGGTAGGACCCACATTCAGCAGGTAGTTTCCGTCTCTTACGACGATGGACACCAGATTGCGTATCAGCCGCTCCAGCGGCAGCACGGGCCTGCCCGGAATATATCCCCAGGAATCAGCCAGGCAGTCGTTGCTATCCCAGGGCTTATCCGTGCGGATCCCTCCGATCCGCCGCTCCCGCACATGAAAGTCTCCTTCCCAGCCTCCCCGGTTGTTGATCATGATTCCCGGCTGCAGCCTGCGTATCATGTTTACCAGCTTCTCTGACTCCCAAAAATAGTTCACCTGCAGGTACTTGCTCTTCGTCCAGTTCGGATCTCTCATCCATCCGTCCGCGCCGAAGCCGATCCCGCCGTGCGCCAGCCACTCTCCGTCAAACCAAAGCAAATCGATCTTCCCGTAATTGGTCATCAGCTCTTCCAGCTGCTCCCAGCACTGCCTTTTCATCTCCTGCGCGCTTTCCCAGTACATCTGCGGGAAAAAGTAGCCGGGATAACGCCAGTCCATCGGCGAATAATAAAATCCTACCTTCAGCCCTTCTTCTCTGCAGGCCTGCGCATATTCCTTCACAAAATCCCGTTTTGCCGCGCTGTTAACGCTGTTGTATCCGCTCGCCTTGCTGTGAAACAGGCTGAATCCGTCGTGATGCCGCGTGGTGAGCACCATATATTTCATGCCCGCTTCCTTAGCCGTCCTGGCCCATTTCCTTGCGTCAAATTCCTTCGCGGAAAAATCCTCCGCCAGCGCCGCATATTGTTTCACATCAAGCTGTTCGTTAAAAAGGATCCATTCCCCCTTCCCAAGCATGGAATACAATCCCCAATGGATAAACATTCCAAACTTGGCGTCCCGGAACCACTGCATGTCTTTTTCATCCAGCCGCTCCGCTTTTTCAGGCACATAGTCCCTTCTCGCGCTATCCAGCGTTCTCATCTCTTCAATCGTCTTCATATCCATCCTCAAGAAAGGCGGTACACCCGCACGCCATATTTCTCCACATCCTGTACGCCGTTTTCCATCCTGCCCGCCGTCAGTTCTTCCGCAGGCTGCTTCAGTTCGATCTGCACGCCCTCATGCGCATAGTTGAGCACGAACAGATAACGTTTTCCCTCCTTTTGACGGACGGCAATCTCACAGCATTCCGGCGCCTTGATCCAGGCCGCATAAGGCTCCGATACGCCCAGCCTTTCCAGAAACAGTTTTGCCGTATCCAGCGCAAAAGCGCCGCCGAAATAATAGGCTTCTCCTTTGCCGAACCGGTTCCGGATCAGGGCGGGTTCTCCCTCATAATAGCTGGAAGCATAGACGGCCAATACTTCAGCCCCTTCTCCTGCAGGGGCGAGGATATCGTTAAATACAGCTGCCTCCACCTTCGTTCCGTCCCAGCTCGCAAACACTTTCCCTTCATCCGGCGCCACAAAGCTGTACTCGGGAATATCCGTCCCGCACAGGCCTGAAGCCAATCCGGGCAGCGGAGCCATCACGCACTTTCCGGTCTCATCTTTATAGCCGGTTCTGCAGCCCATCACCAGCTTTCCGCCGGATGCCACATAATCCTCCAGCAATTTTACCCGTTCCTCGGTCAGAATCACCGCATGAGGATAGAAAAGCACTTCATAACGCTTCAGTTCTTCCAAAGAAGTGCCCTTGCGCAGATAAACAAAATCTACCGGCGTATGGGTAAGCTGCGCCGCTGCAAACAGATTTTTCTGACTTTCCTTATCCACGCGCTCATGCCATCTATCCAGCCTTGCATCCCAAAGATTATCATAATCCTTCAGGATCCCTACTTTTGCCTCATAAGCCGCTCCTGCAATTTCCTGCATGTGCGTTAAATTACGGGAAATCTCGCGCACTTCCCGGATTCTCCTGTTCTCCCTGCTGGAATAATCCAGGATCCCATGCCAGTAAATCTCCGTCCCCATCGTACAGGTACGCCATCTGAAATAGCTGACATAGTCCGCCCCATGGGCGATAGACTGCATCGTCCACAGCGTCATCTGCCCCGGCCTGGGAGTGGGCGCTTCCATCGTGGTATTCCAGCCGTTCGCGCCGGACTGCTGTTCCATAATCCCGAACAGCGGAGAAACCGCTCTGGTTTCCGTCAGATTCCTGCTCCACTTCCGATCCTTCAGCAGATCTTTCCCATCATAGCTGTCCAGACAGTATGCAAAATTTGGATAAGAATCATAGGTGATAAAATCCAGACTTTCCTCCCGCATCCTGTGATTATCCAGGTTGGAGAAAAGGCCGTTCGTGGTGATGAAGTCCCCTTCCTTCATATACCTGCGGATAATATCCGCCTGTTCCTTGGCAAAGCGGCAGGCGCTCTCCGATACAAAACGGATATAATCCAGAACCCGGTGGGGGTTGGTCGCGTTGCTGGGCGTCGGTCTGGGCACGTCCACCTCGCTCCAGGCCGTATAGGTCTGATTCCAGAATACCGTTCCCCAGGCATCATTCAGGGCGTCCAGAGAACCGTATTTCTTTTTCAGGAATTCCCGGAATTCCAGCCGGTCACTGGGAGAATAGAACTCATCCACCCCGCAGTTGAGCTCGTTATCGATCTGCCATCCGATCACCGAAGGATGCGGGCCGTAATGAGATGCTACCTTTTCCGTAATATTCCTGCTAAACCTCCGATAGATAGGAGAATTATAGTTATTATGCCTTCTTTCCCCGTGCCGGTATGTCACTCCCTCCCTAGTGCAGTTGAGCGCTTCTGGATAATTTTCCGTAAGCCAGGCCGGAGGCGTGGCGGTAGGCGTGCAGAAAATCACCTTCATTTCCGTCTTTGCCACTTCCTCCAGGAAGGAATCGAAAAATTCATAGGTATATTCCCCTTCCCGCGGCTCCACCTTGCTCCAGGCAAATTCCGCGATGCGGATAACCTTGATCCCCGCTTCCAGCATGCGCTGCAGATCCTGCGCCCACAGGCTCCTGTCCCAGTGCTCCGGATAATAACAGGTTCCCAGCTTCAGTTCTTTTCCATTCACCAGCCATCTCTTATCTTGTTCCATCTTTTCTCCTTCCTTCTTTTCCCATAGAATTAAGCCCCCGGGGAACAGACGTCCTCTTTTAGATCATTCAGATACGCCTGCCCCTTTCCTTTTCCATTCATCCGGAAAGGGCAGCAGCGCCTTTCCACCGTCCGCATCTGCCCTCTTCAGGGCGATCCGGACAACGTCCGTACGCTTTCCCCCTCCATCAGCCGGAAGCCCGTATGGTTTACATATTTATATTTTTTCCCTTCAATCATATCCAGAAGCACACAGGCGCATTTAGCTCCCTGTATGCGCGGCTGCAGAGAAATCGTCGTAAGCAGGGGGGAGACATATTTGCGGCTGTCTGAACCGTCGATCCCCATGACGGATACGTCCTGAGGAACCCGGATTCCCAACTGCTCGAATCCCCGAATCATCCCCAGGGCAAAATCATCATTAAAACCGATCACTGCCGTCGCATCCAGCCTGCGTTCCGCAAACAGCCTGGCTGCCAGCATTCCCTTGCCAAAGAAATCCTCCGAAACCGTATAGGGGCTTCTTTCCGTTTCCTCCCGAAAGCCCAGCACCCTTTCGTCCCCTTCCAGCCTGGGATCCCTTCTGGTAACCGCCACAAAATACTTCTGCGCTTCCTTCTGTCCCCGCCCTCTCATCCATGAACGATATGCCGTCGCCCTGGCATTCAGGCTTTCATATGGATATGGCATGCCGGCGGCGATCTTCCGGTGGCCGAGCGACCACAGATAGTCCAGCGCCGTTTCCATCACGCGGTAGGTATCGATCTCCACAACCGGCATCGCATGTCCCGTCTGAATCGGCTCTCCGTAGGAAGGGCTTACCACGGGAAGATGATAATTCTTCCCTTCGTTCTCCAGATAGAAGCGGGCCATGCTCTCATCCTGCATAATGATCCCATCCACCAAAGTATTTTTGATTTCCTCAAAGGCGATCTGTCCGCAAAACAGCACCATGTATCCCCTTGCTCCAGCCTCCTCCAGCATTCCCTGATAAAGCTGGATATTAAAAGCGTTTTCCATATTTTTGCAGTAAAACAGAATCTGCCGCACCCTTCTTGCCTGCAGCGATGCCGCAACCGGATTGGGAATATAATTCAGTTCCTCCGCTATCTTCAGAATCCGCTCCTTCTTCTCCTTTGCCACATAGCCGCTGTTGTTCAGCGCCCTGGAGACTACGGAAACAGAAGTATCCGCCCTCTGCGCGATGTCTCTGCGCGTTACCGGTTTCTTTTCCATGAAGCCGTCCTCCTGTCGCTTCCTTCTTTTTCATCATACAGGCTTTCCGCCGTCTCTGCAATCTTCATATATGTGGTCGCCCGTCCACATCGAACCGTCCTCTCCCGTCTGCGGGCCGGAAAGGTTTGGCCAGCCGCCCGCTTAAACGAAAGCAGGCCTTCTTTTATGCGCCCGCAAAAAATTCCCCGCTGCAATAACAAAAAGCTGATACACGCAATCTTCGTGTATCAGCCTTTTCTTATCGTCCCATCAGCAATGTGTAGGATTCAGCCCGTCCGCCGTTCGATCCGGGCTCCGAAGAGCCGTTCTCAGGCCTTTCCAACGGAACCGAACATTTCCATCTTTTCTTTTACGGTATCCTTAATAGCCTGGGTTCCAGGAGCCAGAACTTTACGAGGGTCAAAGCCCTTGCCTACCTGATCCTTGCCTTCTTCAATGTACTTTCTGGTAGCAGCCGTGAAAGCCAGCTGGCATTCGGTATTCACATTGATCTTGGAAACGCCCAGGGAGATCGCTTTCTTAATCATATCTTCCGGAATTCCCGTGCCGCCATGAAGCACCAGAGGCATATCTCCGGTCAGCTGCTGAATGGCATCCAGAGTCTCGAAGGAAAGTCCCTTCCAGTTCTCAGGATATTTTCCATGGATGTTGCCGATACCTGCAGCCAGGAAATCGATTCCCAGATCTGCGATCATCTTGCACTCGTTGGGATCTGCGCACTCGCCCATTCCTACTACGCCGTCTTCTTCACCGCCGATTGCTCCAACTTCTGCCTCAATGGAAAGTCCTTTCTCATGAGCAGCAGCAACCAGTTCTTTTGTCTTGGCAACGTTCTCTTCGATCGGATAGTGAGAGCCATCAAACATGATGGAGGAGAAGCCTGCTTCAATGCACTTATAGCAAGCTTCGTAGCTGCCATGATCCAGATGCAGGGCAACCGGAACCGTGATGTTCATCTCTTCCAGCATGCCGTTTACCATTCCAACAACGGTCTTGTAGCCGCACATATATTTGCCTGCGCCCTCGGACACGCCCAGGATAACAGGGGAGTTCAGTTCCTGTGCAGTCTGCAGGATCGCCTTGGTCCACTCAAGGTTGTTAATGTTGAACTGGCCCACAGCATAATGGCCGGCTTTTGCTTTGTCGAGCATTTCTTTTGCTGATACTAACATTTTTATCTACCTCCATAAAATTGTAAAAATAAATGCCTTTTACTGGTGTTATTATACCCCATCTTTCATAAAAAAGAAATATGGTAACTCAAACTTTTTCTCATCAGTTGTCAGGTCTTCTGTATGCTTCCGCGCCGGGCCGCGGTTTCCTTTCTCATACGCGATGGGCTGCGGGTTTATATATCCGGGCCGGGGGCAAACCGAAGGGCGATGAGGGAGTGGCTGGGTAGTATGGTTTTCTCCGGGAGGGGGGATTTCGGCAGCTCAAATGACCTGGCAGCCTGGCTCCTACGGCAGGGCCGCGGTTTCGGGCAGCCACCTTCCTTGCTGCGCAAACCGCTTCAAAAATCGGCTGTTTCTAAACGTTTGAGCTGAGGCAGTTCTTCCGCCCGTTCTGGCGGCGTTGTTTGACGCCCGCCAGGGCGGAGTTCAGCCGCCAGGCGGAAGAACTGCCTCAGTTTAAACGTAAGAAACAGCCGATTTTTGAAGTGGCTTGCGGAGAAAGGAAGAGGGCCGTCCAGTGCCGGCAGGAAGATGCGGATACACAGCCGGCCGTCCTCATTCGTATTTGGGAACGCGTATTGCGAGCTGCTGCTTCTGATTCCGTATCTGTACAAAGCAGTGACGGCCTCCGAATTCTCCGTCCAGGGTCCATGGTATCTCTTCTTCCGATTCCAGGCACAGAGACGCGGTTTTGAAGCAGTACATCTGATCCGTGTCAATGTTCCGGTTTACCAGATCCGCCAGGATCTGATTCAGTTCGATGGGATTGGTGGGACGCTTAATCAGCGTGACTTCAAACAAGCCGTCATTCAGTTCCACATATTTGCCCGTAATACGTTTGAATCCTCCGACGGACATGGAGTTGGTAATCATGCCGAAAATGAAGTCCCCTTCAATTTCCATCTCTTCCGCCGTCACCTTCATCTGGTAAGAACGAATGGCGGACAGACGCTTCATGCCCTCCAGAAGGTACGCCATATGCCCCAGAACATTCTTATATTCCTGTTTTGTCTCATAGGAAACGTCCGTAAACAATCCAAACGCTGCTATGTACACAAAAGTATCTTCGTTAAAGGAACCAATGTCACACTGGAAAAGATTGCCGTGCACTACAACATCTGCTGCTTCCAGCATATTGCGGGGCAATCTCAGGCTATTTGCAAAATCATTTGTACTTCCTGCAGGCACATACCCGACAGGAACAATTTTGCTGCTTCGCATGATGCCGGTTACAACCTCATCTAGCGTTCCATCTCCGCCGCTGCATACCACGCAGTCATATCTCTTTGCCTTTTCTGCCGCAACGCGCACTGCGTCCCCTGCGCACTGCGTCGGATATATTGTTACCTCATTCCCCGCCTTAACAAAAATATCTATGATATCGCTCAGATGGTTTCTGATCTGCCCTTTACCCGCCCTGGGATTATATATGAACAGCATTTTTCTTTTTGCCATCTTTTCACGCCTTTCTTTCTGCTCTAACTTCTCCGGAACTTTGTATCCTTATCAATCATCCGGCCGTTCCTTTCCTTATCAAAAAAGGAGCATATATATGCTCCTTTCCTTTATCTGAAAGCCGTATGCCTTTATTTGCCCAGTCAATTTTCTTCGCCGCACAGATACTTTGTGATATTCTCTACCGCGGTCTCTTCATCAGGGCCGTCCGCGATGACCGTTACCATCTCACCGCTGTCAAGTCCCAGGCTCATCATTCCCATGATGCTCTTTGCGTTCACCTTTCTGCCTTCCGATTCAAGATAAACAGTGCTGTCATGCTGGCTGGCTACCTGTACCAGCATCGCCACCGGCCTGGCCTCCAGCCCGCTGCTTAACTGAATTCTGACTGCTTTCATTTTCATAACTTCTCCTCCTTTACTGCTTTCCTGTCAGCCTTACCTTTTGGCCGGACATAACCTTACTTTATCATCCATTCTGCTCCCTGAGCTGTTCAGCCAGTTCGCTCAATTTACGAAGTCTGTGATTTACGCCGGACTTTCCCACCGGTGGGTTCAGATATTCTCCCAGTTCACGCAGAGGCGCATCCGGATATGCAAGCCGAACCTCCGCCATCTCCCGCAGATTTTCAGGAAGATTGGCCAGTCCGTATTTCTGCTGCACATACAGAATATCATCCACTTGACGTGTGGATGCATGAACCGTTTTGCTGATGTTAGCAGTCTCGCAATTCACTCTTCTGTTTACGGAATTGCGCATTTCTTTGACAATCCTGTAGTTCTCAAAGGACATCAGGGAAACATGCGCTTCCACAATGTTCAGAAAGTCAGATATACCCGTTCCGTCCTTCATATATACAATCTGATACTTCTTACGCCCCACGATCCGCGCTTCCACATCAAAAGAATGCAGGATCTCCTGGATCTGCTGCGCCGAAGACAGATTCGTACATACAATTTCGAGATGATAGCTTTTCTCCGGATCGCTCATGGAACCGGAAGAAAGAAACGCCCCGCGCAGGAAAGCCCTCTGGCAGCAGGCATTCTTGATAAGAAGAGAATTGACAGGTTCTCTCATTCCCAGGAACCTGCCATCCTTGTCCATAAACTTAGCCGCCTGCAGTACCTTGGCCACCTCATCCGGCTGCGTGATCTGAATGCTGTAGGCAACCGGCTTTCCGGTAATTTTAGACGAATTCTTTCTCGAAAAGATCTCGTTTATACTCGTATTTATATTAAATGTTTTCTTCAGCAATGTAAAGCATTTTCTGAGAACAGCCTCATTTTCAGCCTGAATGAATATTTTTCCACCATTTTCAGAATTCTTTTCGGCATTTTTACCAAAAAGGGCAAAAGCCCCCTTTTCTCCGGCCTCCGGCATCTTCGGTTCCTCATATTGTCCGCAAAAATGCAGGATAGCCGCCAGTTCTGCGATCTGACAGTGCCTTGCCGCAGGTACCTGCTTCACCAATTCTTCCTTCACCGTTCCTGAAAAAGACATGCTCATCCCGCCTTTACTTCACGTCCCTGTGACTGATCGTCAGCCCGTAACTCCCTTTATCCTTAAGCCTCTTATAGAGTTCGTTCGCCAGCGTCACGCTGCGGTGTTTTCCTCCCGTGCAGCCAATCCCGATCACCAGTTGATACTTTCCCTCTTTAATATAATTCGGAATCAGAAACAACAGCATGTCCTCCAGCCGTTCCATAAACTCTCCGGCCTCAGGGAATCCCATCACATAATCCTGTACGCCTTTATCATTTCCAGTCATATATTTTAATTCATCGATATAAAACGGATTCGGCAGAAACCGGACATCGAATACCAGATCCGCGTCTGCAGGAATCCCATGCTTGAATCCAAAGGAAACGATACTGACCATGAGGTTATTATATTCACCATTCTGCACAAAGATTCTGTCTATTTCTTCCTTCAGTTCCCTTGTCAGAAGCTTTGACGTGTCAATCACATAATCCGCCTGCTTCTTCATCTGCGCAAGGATCGCTCTCTCTTTACGGATTCCGTCCTCCACACGGTTCTCAGCCGGTGTACACAGCGGATGCATCCGCCGGGTTTCCTTATAGCGCCTCACCAATGTTTCATCGCTGGCGTCCATAAAGAGAATTTCAAATATAAAGCCGTTCTGCCTCAGCTTGTCCAGGATCTTCATGGCGTCTCCAAAGGATTGATCCGCCCGCACATCCAGGCCCAGCGCCGCTTTGGAAATCTCATTGTTCGGTGTCATCAGAAGCTCCATGAACTTCTCAATCAGAGGCACCGGCAAATTATCCACGCAAAAGAAGCCGACATCCTCCAGCATTCTCATGGCTGTGCTTTTCCCGCCCCCGCTCATTCCTGTTACGATTACGAATCTCATCTGCCAACCTCCCCAATCCGGGCCTGCCACAAACGATGCGGGGCGCCGTCCGTTTTCACGCCGCCCCGCACCTGACCCTAAAAGTCTCCGAGGAAAATCACTTCCGGTTCCAGACGCACGCCAAATTTCTCCTTCACCGTCTCAGTCACTTCTTCAATCAGTTCTGCAATGTCCGCCGCGGTTGCCGTTCCGTCATTGATAATGAAGCCACAGTGCTTATCCGACACCCGTGCGCCTCCAATCCGGGCTCCGCGCATGCCTGCATCCATGATTAACTTGCCTGCGAAATATCCTTCCGGTCTCTTAAAGGTGCTTCCGGCGCTCGCATATTCCAGCGGCTGCTTTTCCCTTCTTCTGGCCGCCAGTTCCTTCATGCGTTCCAGAATCTCTTCTTTTTTTCCCTCTTCTAGTTCCATTGTCACATCCAGAACCACATAAGGGCGATCCTTAAGAACACTGCTGCGGTAACCGAATTCCATCGTGTTATTGTCCAGTTCCATGATGCTGCCGTCCTTGTACATGACCCGGACGGTTCGGACCACCTGCGCCATTTCTCCGCCATAGGCCCCCGCATTCATGCGCACACCGCCTCCGACGCTTCCCGGAATTCCCGAGGCGAATTCCAGTCCACACAGGGAATTCTCGCAGGCGGCCCGCGCTACCTGTGACAGCAAAGCGGAAGAACCGGCCGTTATCCGCCTGCCATCCACACGCACCCCTCCGAACGCTCCATCCAGCCGGATCACCACGCCCCGATAGCCCCTGTCTGATACCAAAAGGTTGCTGCCGCATCCCAGTAAAAAGTAGGACCAACCGGTAAGATCAAGATACTTGAGGATCTTCCTCAGCTGTTCTTCCTCTGAAACGGTAACAAACACGTCCGCCGGGCCTCCTACCCGGAATGTGGTATGCGCCGCCATAGGCTCCTGCTGCCGGACATTCTCCGAAGGCACGATCGTTTCCAGAAATTCAATTAAAGCTCTACTCACTCCTGCTTCCCATCCCTCATTTACTTTTCACATATCTTGGCCACTTACAAGCCCCTTAATCCAAAACCATCTTGGCAGCTCCGTAAATACCTGCATCATTTCCGAGCGTGGCCAGCGCAAAAAGCGCTCCGCGGCTGCCCGCAAACACATACGGCGTATAATTCTTCTGAATGAAATCCAGCAAAATCGGGCCTGCCTTGGACACTCCGCCGCCGATCACAAAGATCTCCGGATTCACCACGCCCGCGATATCCGCAAGCGCCTTTCCCAGAATTTCACCGAACTGTTCTGCCACCTCGACAGCCAGTTCATCTCCTTCCTTAACCGCATCAAAAACAGTTTTGGCAGAGATCTCCTGGTGGTTGCGCAGCGTACTGGGTTTATCATCCTTCGCCAGCCTGCGCTTGGCCAGACGTACAATTCCCGTAGCGGAGGTATACTGCTCCAGGCATCCATAGTTGCCGCAGTTGCATCTCTCCGTCTCGCCGTCCATCACATGAATATGGCCGATTTCTCCGGCCGCACCGGTAGCGCCCGAAAGGATCCGTCCGTCCGCAATGATTCCGCCGCCAACGCCGGTTCCCAGAGTCACGGCAACCAGGCTGCTGTGTCCCTGGCCGCCGCCCTTCCACATCTCTCCCAGCGCAGCCACATTCGCGTCATTACCGGCTTCTACAGAGATATTCAGAAGGCTCTGCAGTTCATTCTTAATGCTGAAAGTTCCCCAGCCCAGGTTCACCGCATTGTACACGGTCCCTTTTCCATCGATCGGGCCGGGCGCGCCGATTCCAACGCCGATGATTTCCTCCCGGGATACTTCCCTTTCCTTTATCTTATCGAGGATGCTCGCCGCCACGTCAGGAAGGATGTTTTTTCCCCCTTCTTCCGTCCGCGTAGGGATCTCCCATTTCTCCAGGAGATTCCCCTCTGTATCAAAAAAGCCCATTTTTACCGTGGTTCCTCCCACGTCTACCCCAAAGCAGTATTTTCCCATCGTTCAGATTTCCTCCTCTTCTTCTCTTCTGCGCGCCAGCGAATTCTGCACACGGGTATAAAGTTCCTGTGCCGCATTATATCCCATCTTCTTCTGACGGTGATTTACAGCCGCTGATTCACAGATCACGGCCAGATTTCTGCCCGGCCGAATCGGGATGCTGTGGCAGACTACCTTATTGCCAAGATAATCCGTATATTCTTCTTCCAGACCGAGTCTGTCATATTCTTTATCCTTATTCCAGTCTTCCAGACGGATTACCAGATCGATGCTCTGCGTATCACGCACGCTGGAAACACCGAACAGCGTCTTCACGTCAATGATGCCGATACCTCTCAGTTCAATGAAGTGCTTCGTGATATCCGGCGCGGTTCCAATCAGCGTATCATCGCTGACTTTGCGGATTTCCACCACATCGTCCGATACCAGACGATGTCCTCTCTTAATCAGTTCCAACGCCGCCTCTGATTTTCCGATTCCGCTCTCTCCTGTAATCAGCACGCCCTCACCATAGACGTCCACCAGAACACCGTGCACCGAGATGCAGGGTGCAAGCATCACATTCAGCCAGCGGATCGCTTCCGCCATGAACGCTGAAGTTGCCTTTCTCGTCATCAGGACCGGGACCTTCCTCTCCTCCGCAATCTTCAAAAAGAGCGGATCCGGCCGAAGTTCGCGGCAGAAAACCACACAGGGAATTGTGGGAGACAGCAGCTGGGAAAAAATCTCCTGCTTTCTCTCTTCCGTCATCGCTTCCATGTAAGAATATTCCACATAGCCCACAATCTGGAGGCGCGTCGTCTCATAATGCTCAAAATATCCCGCCAACTGCAATGCAGGCCTGATGATATCCGGCTGCGTAATCCGTTTCCCCTTTATATCAATATCGGGCGTTAAATTCTCCAGCTTCATCTTTTCGATCAGCTGAATCAGATTCACATGCGCCATACATTTATCCTCCGCTTTTCTACTTAATTCAACCTGTCCGTTTCCGGGAATACAAACGGCGGGGTTCCTTCCCCTGCTTTCATCCATATGGAATTATTCTAACACAGATTGATGAAAAAAAGAATAGATTTCTTCCGCGATATGGGCCGGTATCTCCGGCACCGCTGCCAATTCCTCCGTGCTGGCCTGACGGATGTCCTCGATGGAGCGGAAATGGCGCATGAGCGCCTTACGCCTTGCCGGCCCCACTCCGGGAATGCCGTCGAGCACGGAACGCACCTGTTCTTTTCCACGCAGAGAACGGTGGTATTCAATGGCAAACCGGTGCGCTTCATCCTGAATTCTGGTGATGAGCTTGAACCCTTCGCTGTGGGGATCGATCTCAATCTCCTGATTCTGATAATATAGTCCCCGGGTACGGTGGTAGTCATCTTTCACCATCCCGCATACGGGGATGGACAACTGCAGTTCCTTCAGGACCTGCAGCGCAATGTTCACCTGTCCTTTTCCTCCGTCCATCAGCAGCAGATCCGGAAACTTGGTAAAGCTTCCGAATTCCTTCTCCAGATTCTTTTCGGACAGTTCCTTCGCCTCTTCCATTCCATGCCGGAAACGTCTGGTCAGCACTTCTCTCATACAGGCATAATCGTCCGGCCCGGCCACCGTTTTGATCTTGAACTTCCTGTAATCGCTCCGCTTGGGTTTCCCCTTTTCATAGACCACCATGGAGCCCACGTTTTCAAACCCGCTGATATTGGAAATGTCAAACGCTTCCATGCGATCCGCCGCCGGCAGCGAAAGCAGAGAGCAGATCTCCTTCACCGCCCCGATGGTTCTTCCTTCCTCCCGCTTGATGCGCTCCCTGTCTTTGCTCAGCACCAGGGATGCATTGGTAGCCGCAAGCTCCACTAATTTTTCCTTCGTCCCTTTCTTTGGAACCCGGATGTATACCCGGCTTCCTCTGCGCATCGTCAGATACTGTTCCAGCACCGGAATATCCTCGATTTCTTCCTGAAGCATCAGCTCCTTCGGGACAAACGGCGTCCCCGCATAGAACTGTTTGACAAAATCCAGCAGGATCTGTGCCGATGTGCTGTCCGCCACGCGGGTCATGAAAAAGTGTTCCCGTCCGATGAGCTTTCCATCCCGCACGAAGAACACCTGAACCACCGCATCATTCTCATCCTTTGCCAATGCGATGATGTCCTTATCCTCTCCGTCAGAATCCGTAATCTTCTGCTTTTGCGCCACCTGCTTCACGCTGTTGTACAGATCCCGATAGCGAATCGCCTCTTCAAACTCCATGTTTTCCGACGCCTCCTCCATCTTCTGCTTCAGCTGCGTCAGGATCGGGTTGAAGTTCCCGTTCAGAAAATCCAGCGCCTGTTCGACCTGACTGCGATATTCTTCTTTCGACACATATCCCTGGCAGGGCGCGTTGCACTGTTTGATATGATAGTTCAGGCATGGCCTATCCAGCCCGATATCCCGTGGCAGGGCGCGGTTGCAGGTTCTCAGCTTATACAATTTATTAATCAGTTCAATGGTATCCTTCACTGCAAAGGCGGAGGTAAAAGGGCCGAAATACCTGGATTTATCCTTTTTCATCTGCCTGGAAAACAAAACCCTCGGATACTCTTCTCCCATAGTCACTTTAATATATGGGTAGGTTTTGTCATCCTTCAGCATGGTATTATACTTGGGGTTATGTTCTTTGATCAGATTGTTTTCCAGAACCAGCGCTTCCAGTTCGGAATCCGTCACAATATATTCAAAGCGCGCGATCTTCGTCACCATCTTTTCGATCTTGGGGCTCTTGTTCGTGCTCTCCCGAAAATAAGAGCGCACGCGGTTGCGCAGGCTGATCGCCTTCCCCACATAGATGATGGCATCCTCCTTATCATGCATGATATAAACACCCGGCTTGGCCGGAAGTTTTTTCAACTCTTCTTCAAAATGAAACATGTCGCTCCCCTCCATGGAACACCTGCCGCCATCAACGGGCGCCGCGCCTTGCGGTCCGCCCGTTGTTAGGAAAATGCCAGAGGCGGTCTCCGCATGCGCGAAGGCTGCTCTGGCATCCGTTCTATTCTTTGTATTCCCGCCGCACACAGCGGGACATATGGTTTAGTGGTTCTGATCCGAAGGAGGAATCACCGTATTGGAAAATCTTCCCACCGTTCCCTGGGGAGGATTCTGACCATCCTTGTGATCCTGACCATCTTCGTTCTGTTCTTCCTCATCCCGGAAGAATCCCATATCTTGTCCCGGGATTCCGCTGCTGCTCTGATCCCACCAGCCATCCTGGTTTGGATCCGCCTGAACAGGGCCAGCCTGGCCGTAAGGCTCGCTCTGCTCTCCCGCAGCGGGTTCTGTTCTTCCATCCGGCTGTTCCGGTCTGACTCCCTGCGGCGCCGTATTTCCATCAGCCCGCTGCCCCTGTGCAGAACCGGATTCCTGCCGGAAGCCAAATCTTTCCTGCGTCTCTGTGCTCTTTCCGGGCTGTTCCTGTGTCTCTTCCGGTTCCGGAATTCCCTTTTCCCGGCGATAGATCTTCATGAATTCCTTGCCGGTAATCGTCTCTTTCTCAATCAGGTATGCCGCAATCTTATCCATCACCGCACGGTTCTCACGCAGCAGCGACAGCGCTTCTTCGTAGCATTCCTTCAGTATTTTCATCACTTCGGAATCCACTTCAGCCGCGGTCACATCAGAGCAGTTCATCACCGCACGGCCATCGAGATACTGACTTTCTACCGTCTGAAGCCCAATCAGGCCAAATTTCTTGCTCATGCCGTACTGCGTCACCATCGCCCTGGCTATGCTGGTCGCTTTTTCGATATCATTGGAAGCTCCCGTGGTCACCGTATCAAATACGATTTCCTCCGCAGCACGCCCTGCCAGAAGCCCCACCAGCATCGCATGCAGTTCCGCTTCCGTATTCAGGAACTTCTCTTCCTCAGGCACCTGCATGACATATCCCAAAGCGCCCATGGTTCTGGGAACAATGGTGATCTTCTGCACGGGTTCGGAATTCTTCTGAAGGGCGGATACCAACGCATGGCCCACTTCGTGATAGGATACGATCCGCCGCTCCTCTTTGCTCATGATCCGGTCTTTCTTTTCTTTACCCACAAGCACCTGTTCCACTGCCTCGAACAGATCCTTCTGGCAGACATAATCCCTGCCCTGTTTTACCGCATTAATGGCAGCTTCGTTAATCATATTCGCCAGATCGGAACCCACAGCGCCGCTCGTGGCCAGCGCGATGGCATCCAGATCCACCGTATCATCCATCAGCACATCTTTGGCGTGTACCTTCAGAATCTCCACACGGCCGCGCAGATCCGGCTTATCCACAATGATCTGCCGGTCAAAGCGCCCCGGACGCAGCAGCGCCTTATCCAGAATCTCCGGCCTGTTCGTGGCTCCCAGGATCAGAATTCCCCTGGAGCTGTCAAATCCGTCCATCTCGGACAGCAGCTGATTGAGCGTCTGTTCCCGTTCTTCATTTCCTCCGCCGTATTTGGAATCACGGCTCCGTCCGATTGCATCGATCTCATCAATGAAAATGATGCAGGGCGCATTCTTGGTCGCCTCTTTAAACAAATCGCGCACGCGGGAAGCGCCCACGCCTACATATAATTCAATAAAGTCAGAACCTGTCAGGGAGAAAAACGGCACATGGGCTTCGCCTGCCACCGCCTTGGCCAGCAGCGTCTTACCTGTTCCGGGAGGGCCCACCAGAAGCGCACCTTTGGGAAGCTTCGCACCGATCTTGGAATATCTGCCCGGATTATGAAGGAAATCCACTACTTCCTGTAGGGACTCTTTCGCCTCATCTTCGCCCGCCACATCACGGAACGTCACTCCGGTCTCCTTCTGTACATAGACCTTGGCGTTGCTCTTGCCGACCCCCATCGGGCCTCCGCCGCCGGACATCTTCTTCATCAGGAAGTTAAACAGGAAGATGATGATCACGAACGGCAGCACATAGGTGAGAAGGATGGAGAGCAGGAAACCGGAATTATCCGGAACTTCTCCGCGAACTTCCACGCCTGCCGCGAGCAGCCGCTCGGTCAGCGTCTCCTTGTCCTCCACCACGCCTGTATAATAACTGATATCCGGCTGCTGCCTGAACGGATTGCCCGTGTCCTCCATCTTGGGGATGATGTTGATCTGGGTGTCCGTGATCTCCACGCTGGCCACCTGGCCGTTCTCCACCATATCCAGGAATTCATTATAGGTGATCTCCTGGGTGGATACCCCGCTCAGCATCCTCATAAAAAAGCTCATGCACACCAGCGTCACCAGAGCCGCCGCCAGAAGCATCAGGAGATTCTGCTTCTTAGGGGAATTGCTTCCCGGGCCTCCCTGTCCGCCGGGGCCCCCGCCCTGGCCGTTATTGTTATAACCATTACCGCCGTTATAGCTGTTCAGATTCTTATTATCCATTCTGCAAACCTTTCTATAAACCATCCTGGCTCACCGTCCCGGACGGAAAATCTTCGTAAATCCACTTCTCAAAACCGGATGTCTGTTCTATACATATGGGGAAAATACAATTTTTAAGAGAAATGCATCTAAAAAAATGTATATTTTTCTCCCTCATCGCGTATAACTGTTTCCTATTATATGGTTTCAAATCCTATAAATCAATATTTATTCTGTGAAATTACACGGAAATCTATTAAAGATTTATTAAATACTTCCTACTAGCAATGTGGATTTCTCAACAAAATAAGCATGCAGTGTACAGAAAAAAGATGGTGGCCCGGGTTACTGCCCAGCCCTCCGCGTTCCGGCGCCCCTTCTGCCGGCGTGTT
>USKC01000017.1 GCA_900555195.1 uncultured Lachnospiraceae bacterium | reverse complement strand
TACCCGACAATAGATAACTTTACCTCACATGAGGCAAGCCGTCACTACTGTGAATAGTGGCGGCTATTTCTTTCCCCGAAAGATTGTATAACACAATCCTACGAGGGCTACAATGAACATACAAAACTGAACTAAATCAGGATATGTAATCATTGGCCTGCCCTCCTTTCTCTCGTCTGGAGGGTTAGCCCCTCCGATAGTAGGAGGGTAGGCCACCTTTATGCGCTCTGACTTTCCGTATTGCCAGTATATCACATTCTTATCGTTTTCTCAATTATATCATTCTATTTTCGCGTTTTTTGCAAAATCATTTCTCTATCGCCGGGAGCAGGCTTACTTACTGCATTCCCGACGAATCAATAACAAATACTTTTTGACAAAGTTTATTTCGTCCTGTGTTCCAAATTTATCACAGGATTGCCAAAAAATGAGCTTCTCACCATCTACGCAACCAAACATAACGCTTTTCGATTTATAAAGCCAATGTATCAGCAAACCTGCCGAGCCAGTCCAATGGCCATTCCGATATGTCGGATGTATAAATTATTACGTTTTTATGCATTTTGCACAATTATTTTGAAATTTTCATTCATAATTCATCAATTTTCGCTTGACATCAGGTGCTATAATGAAGTCGTAACAAGGTAGTTGATACTTAACAAAACCTGTTTGCAGACGACGGATGCTGCTGCATCCCGCTGTTCCGGCAAAGTGGAAGGCTGCTAAGCAATCAGTTTTATGGAGGAAAAGTCAAATGAATACTTTAAAAGCTGAAAAAAGAAGCATGGACACGAAAGCCAAAAGACTTAGACGCGAAGGTTATGTTACAGGGAATGTATTCGGAAAGAAAATTGAGGGCTCCATTCCTGTAAAGATGGAAAGAACCGCTGTTGAGCGGCTGCTGAAGACTTCTTATAAAGGAAGCCGGATCACGCTGGAAGTGGATGGAACACCAATGGACGTTCTGATTAAAGAAGTGGACTATGATAATCTGAAAAGGCAGATTAATGAGGTTGATTTCCAGGCCCTTGTAAGCGGTGAAATGATCCATTCCGTGGCAGAGATCATCCTTCTCCATCATGATAAGGTTGTTGAGGGCATTCTTGAACAGCATTTGGAAGAGATTTCCTATCGCGCGTTGCCTTCAGCCCTGGTTGAAAAGGTGGAAATTGATGTCTCCAGCATGCGGATTGGCGATTCCATCAAGGTTGGTGACCTCGATATCGCATCCAATAAAGAGATTCATCTGATGACGGATCCTGACACAGTAGTGGTTGCCGTTGTAGCTGCCCGCAACACCGATGTGGAAGAAGAAACGGCGGATGGTGAAGAAGCTGCTGAGAATGCTTAATCCGTTATTGTCCAGAAAAAATGTGCGCTGCCAGGCGCACCACGAAAAAAGGCCTGCCGGGAACTTCCGGACAGGCCTTTTTTGAACATAAGGATGGCACACAGCGTGGCATCCATTGTTTATCGCGTTGCCAGTATCTCGTTCATCTTACCAACCAGGTCGTCACAGTCGATCCCATGCACCTGGCAGGCTTCTTCCAGGCTTTCTCCCTGGGCGGAGGGGCATCCGATGCAGTGCATCCCCGCCTTTACAAGCATGACCGGTATCAGCTCATCCATTTCCAACAGCTGTCCGATCAGCATTTCCTTATCAATCTTCATGGCCGCTCCTATCTGCACGCTTTGGTGCGCATTTCTTTTCTCTCAACTTCTTATGGTTTCCGTAAAATTTTCTCCATCGCCTTTCCCTTTGCCAATTCATCAATCAGCTTATCGAGGTAGCGTATTTCCTGCATGAGGGGTTCCTCTATGTTTTCCACCCGGATCCCGCAGACGACGCCGCGGATCAGCTTCCTGTCCGGATTCAATCTGGGGGCATTGTTGAAAAACGCCGCATAGGTGACCTCCTCTTGCACGGCCTTTTCTATGTCTTCCTCACGATATCCTGTAAGCCAGGAAATCACATGATTCACTTCCTCCACGCTTCTGCCCTTTTTTACCGCTTTATTCACCAGCAGGGGATAGATTTTGGAAAAGTGCATCTCATATACTTTTTCCGCGTTCATTTCTATCTCACCCCTCTTTTGGCAAGAATATCCTTCAATTTCAGCGCTTTTTCTATACTTCCTTCCACCTTCAGTTTCTGCAGCGTCACAGCGAGGATCGGATCCAGCTTTCCTTCTGCGATTTTCTGAAGCGTCTCCGCCTTACAGGTGAAGATCACGTCCCGGTCGTAGTATTCATATGGTTCCACATGAATCGTTCCGTCCTTTACCTCCACATAGAAAATCCCTTCGGCCTCTCCGGTGATATTGAACTGATATGCCAGATGCTCCCGGATATCGGAAACATCCGCCCCGCCCAATAATTCTTTTACCTTTGCAAAAAAATCCGCATACGTCATGATCTCATCTCCCCTTTCCTTTTTCAGAGTTTCTCACTGAAAATATTCTTATATCCTTCCCCGTAGATCTCATTGGCGCTGGTCACAATCATAAAAGCAAGCGCATCTTCCTGTTTTACGATTTCCTCCGCCTTAGGGGAAATCGTATCCTGCATTACGCACATGATTACCTTTTTGGTCTCTTTGCTGTAGGCGCCTTTGCCTTCCAGGAACGTGGCGCCGATTTCCAGTTCATCCAGAAGCCTCTGTGCGATACGCTCCGCCTGATCGCTGATGATATAGATCAACTTTGCTCCGTCCCTGCCGTAGAGCACCAGATCAAACATGAAGCTGTTCACCACCACGGCAAGCATTGCATACAGGATCGTATCAAAGTCCTCAAAAACCAGCAAAGAAGCCGCCACGATGAGGACGTCGGTCAGGAAAAACAGCTTGCCTGTTTTCAGATGCTTATAGCGCAGGCGGAGGAACTTAACGATAATATCGGTTCCGCCCGTGGTCGCTCCCGCCTTGAACACAAGCCCCAGGCTGACCGCCAGCAGCACGCCTCCCGCAAGGGCAGCCAGCAGCGGATCCGTTGTGAGCACCCCGAATTGTGCAAAAAAGTTAGTAAAAGCGGAACAAAGAACGGTCGCATAAATCGTGGAAATCAGGAACCGGAACCCGAACTTCCACAGCCCTGCAGCCAGAATCGGCACATTGATCAGAAGCATGCCCGTTCCTGTAGGCAGGCCTGTAAAGCGGTTCAGGATCACTGCGATTCCCGTCACACCGCCCGGCGCAAGATTATTGGGATCCAAAAATAAGCTGATACTGATTCCATAAATCACAGCGGCAGCCGTAATGGTCAAATAATCCCAAACCCTCTTCTTCCATCCCACATGTTCAGCCATCTGTCTCCTCCCGCCAGTTATCAGATATCAGAACTTCTTTAACCAGTTTTTCCGTTTTCGGCTCAGATATTCGTTCGTACGATCTTCGGCTGATAGCCTTCTTTCTCCAGAGCCTCAAGTATCTGGCCCTTATGCTCCGTCCCGAACGCCTCCAGCGTGATGCGCAGTTCCACCGCCGCACTCCTGTTGATGGACACGAACTGATTGTGCTCCAGCTTAATCACATTTCCGTTTTCCTTTGCAATCACATCCGCCACTCTGGACAGTTCTCCCGGTTTATCGGGAAGCAGGACGGATACAGTAAAAATCCGATCCCGGAAGATCAGCCCGTGCTGCACCACGGAGGACATAGTGATCACATCCATATTTCCTCCGCTCAAAATGGCTGCCACCCTTTTATTTCTGACGTCCAGATGCTTCAGCGCCGCCACCGTAAGCAGCCCGGAATTCTCCACGATCATCTTATGGTTCTCCACCATATCCAGGAAGGCAGTGACCAGCTCCTCATCTCCCACCGTCAGAATTTCATCGATGTTTGCCTGTATGTAAGGGAAAATGCCGCTTCCCGGGGTTTTTACCGCCGTACCGTCCGCAATGGTGTTGACTTTATCCAGGGTAACCACCTTTCCCGCCTTCAGAGATTCCTGCATGCAGTTGGCCCCGGCAGGCTCCACGCCGATCACCCGGATCTTGGGGTTAAGCAGTTTGGCAAGGGTGGACACGCCGGTGGCGAGGCCTCCCCCTCCGATCGGAACGAGAACAATATCCACCAGAGGCAATTCCTTGAAAATCTCCATCATTATGGTTCCCTGACCCGTAGCCACTGCCGGATCGTCAAACGGATGAATAAAGGTATATCCGAATTCCTCCGCCAGTTCATAGGCTCTGGCGCAGGCCTCGTCGTAAACATCCCCGTACAGAATCACCTCGGCCCCATAGCTTTTCGTCCGATTCACCTTCATCAGGGGAGTGGTGGTCGGCATCACAATGACGGCCTTGCACCCATAAGCTTTGGCCGCGTAGGCCACACCCTGCGCATGGTTTCCGGCCGAAGCGGTGATCAGCCCCTTGTTCCGCTCTTCGTCAGACAGGGTGCTGATTTTATAGTAAGCGCCCCGCAGCTTATAAGCGCCGGTCAGCTGCATATTCTCCGGCTTGAAATACACTTTGTTTCCACACTGGCGGCTGAAATAGTCGCTGTAGGTCAATTTTGTCTCCTGAATCACCTTTTTTACCGTTTCAGAAGCTTCCTCAAATTTTTCCAGGGTCAGCATTTTGTTCTCTTCCATCGCTTTTCATTCATCCTTTCATTCTGCCGCGCAAGGGCCACTCTCCCTGCGAACCTTCGCCCGTCTCTCCGCCAGGTGTCAGGCCTGCTATTTTGCCGCTTCCTTTTCGTCCTTCACATCAAACAGGGCATTTACGAACTGTTCCGGGTCAAATTTCTGCAGATCTTCCATATCCTCTCCGACGCCAATATACTTTACCGGGACATTCAGTTCCGACTGAATCGCCACCGCGATCCCGCCTTTCGCCGTCCCATCCATCTTCGTCAGGATGATTCCGGTCAGGTCTGCGACCTCGCCGAACTCTCTGGCCTGCTGCAGCGCATTCTGTCCTGTAGTTCCATCCAGAACAACCAGATTCTCCCGATGAGCACCCGGAAATTCCCTGTCAATGATCCGGTTCATCTTCTTTAGTTCTTCCATCAGGTTCTTCTTATTATGGAGCCGTCCCGCCGTATCGCACAGCAGCACGTCCACATGCCTTGCCTTCGCCGCGTTCACAGCATCATACAGGACGCTCGCAGGATCCGCTCCTTCCGCGCCGCCGATCATATCGACCCCTGCCCGGTTCGCCCAGCCTGCCAGCTGTTCCCCGGCCGCCGCCCGGAACGTGTCCGCCGCAGCGATCAGGACCTTGCGCCCTTCCTGCTTGAGCATGCCCGCCAGCTTGCCCACGGAAGTGGTCTTGCCCACGCCGTTCACGCCGATCACGAGGATGACGGACTGCTTCTGTTCAAACTCATACGCCGTCTCCCCCACCTGCATCTGTTCCCGGATGCTGTCGATCAAAAGCTGCTTGCAGGCGGCAGGTTCCTTGATATGCCGCTCCTTCACCTGCGCTTTCAGCCGTTCCAGGATATCTGAGGTGGCATTCACCCCGATATCCCCCATAATTAATATCTCTTCCAGTTCCTCATAGAATTCGTCATCAATGGCAGAAAATCCGCTGAACACGGAGTCGATTCCGCTGACAATGTTATTTCTCGTCTTATTCAGGCCTTCTTTCAGCCTGGCAAAAAAGCCTTTTTTCTCTTCGCCCATCTTATCTCCCATCCGCGCCGCACGCTTTTTTGGCCGATCGGTCAGTTATCCAGTTCCTTATCAATCAGGCTTACGCTCACCAGCGTGGATACGCCTTTCTCCTGCATTGTAATTCCATATAATCTATCCGCTTTTTCCATCGTCCCTCTTCTGTGTGTGATGACGATAAACTGCGTATATCGCGTCAGTTTGTGCAGATAATTGGCAAATCTTCCCACGTTGCTGTCATCCAGCGCCGCCTCAATCTCATCCAGCAGACAGAACGGAGACGGCTTCAGGTTCTGAATGGCAAAAAGCAGAGCGATTGCGGTCAGCGCTTTCTCTCCACCGGACAGCTGCATCATGTTCTGCAGCTTCTTGCCGGGCGGCTGCGCAATGATCCGGATGCCCGCTTCCAGAATGTCTTGATCCTCCATCAGCTCCAGCGTCCCTTTCCCTCCGCCGAACAATTCCTTGAACACCTTGTCAAATTCCATTCCGATCTGCGCGAACTTCTCTTTGAACTGCCTGCGCATGGCCTCATCCAGTTCCTGGATGATTCCCTTCAGCGTCGCTTCTGCCTGTACCAGATCATCATGCTGCCCTTTTAAGAAGGTATAGCGCTCCATCAGATTCCGGTAATCCTCTATGGCATTCACGTTCACATCGCCCAGCCTGCGGATCTGATCCTTTAACGATGCGATCTGCTTCTTCATCGCCGCCAGATCCTGCATCGCCTCGCTCTTAAGCTGTGCAGCCTGGCTCAGGGTCAGCTCATATTCGTCCCACATATAATTAATCTGGGATTCAATCGCCTCTTCCAGCTTTTCCTTCTGCGCATTCAGGCGGTAAACCTCCTTATCCAGGCCGGAAAGGCGATCCGCCAGGCTTTCCCTGTCCGCGAAGAAGTTCTTCTGTTTTGCAGACAGCGCTTCCCGCTTCCTGGTATCCTCCTGAAGCTGATCCTCTCCTTCACTCTGCCTCGTACCTGAATCAGCGATCGTCTCCTGAAGTTTCCGGATATTCTCTTCCTTGCGCACGATCTCCTTCTCGTTCTCCGCAAGTCCCTCCAGAACCTCTTCCCGTTCTTGAGCATACCGTGAAAGTTCCGCCTCAATACGTTCCAGATTAGCCTGTTCAAACTCCTGCCTCTGGCGGATTTTTTCCACTTCCACATCCCGTTTCGATACCCGGGCAGAGAAATCATTCTCTTCAGCGCGCAGCCCTTCCAGTTCTTCCTTCAGTCCATCCAGGGCTTTCTGCGTATCCTTCTCCATCTGCTCCGAGGCTGCCAGTTCCAGGCGGATCGTTTCCTTTCCTCCACGGATCTCCTCGATCTGTGCGGCGATTTCCTCCTGTTCTCTGCGCAGGCTGTCGTATCCTTGTTCGGTCTGCTCTTTTCTCTGCCTTGCAGCTGCCACGTTCATACGCGCCGTATTCTGGCGGATGAATTCCTGCTGCAGCTGTTCCTTCAGATCCTCCAGTTCCACGCGCATCCCGTTCCTGCGCTTCTTGATCTGTTCGATCTCATCCAGCAGGCTGTCCACCTGTTCCAGCGTCGCCTTTACCTTGCCCTGCAGTTCTTCGATTTCCCGCCTGCGCCCCAGAAGATTGCTGCTGTTCTTAAAAGCGCCGCCGCTGATCGCACCGCCCGGCATGAAGAGTTCTCCTTCAAGCGTCACCATTCTCAGGCTGTAGCCGGCCTTTCGCGCGAGCCGCACCGCATTGTCCACATGGTCAACCACCAGGATCCTGCCAAGCAGGGAAGATGCCACATCCCTGTACCTGTCTTCCACCCGCACCAGGGAATCCGCAAGTCCCAGGACACCCGGTTCCGAAAGCAGTTCTCTTTGACGGAATTCCTGCCGGTTTCTGATGCTGGTAAGGGGCAGAAAGGTCGCCCTGCCTCCTTTTACGGCTTTCAGATAGGAGATCATCTCCTTTGCGGTCTCTTCTGTATCGGTCACAATATTCTGAATGCTTCCGCCGAGCGCCGTTTCGATCGCCGTCTCATATTTCTTGTCCACCTTCAGGAGATCCGCAACCACCCCCAGGATACCTGGGTGCGCGCTTCGCTGTTCCATCACCCGTTTCACGCTGCCGCCGTATCCTTCATAACGTTCTGTCAGATTGGTCAGCGCATCCAGCCTTGACTTCTCCTGATGATACGTTACCTGCGTATCCCGCAGCATCTGATCTTTTCCGGAGAGTTCATCATGTATCTCACCCAGCCGCTCTTCCATGCTGCTGATGGATTCATTCAGTTCCCCAATCTTCTGATTCACGCGCAGGAATTCTTCTTCCAGCGCTTTCACGCTTTCTTCCTGTTCCGCCTCATCCGATTTGGCGCGCAGCAGTCTGGAATTCAGCTCCGCCCTCCTGATCTGCACCTGTTCCAGCATCGTATCAAAGCGGCCCATCTTGGACTTGATGGTCGCGCGGGCATTCAATTCCCGGATGATCGCATTCTTTCCTTCCTCCATCCGTGCGTTTCTTTCGTCGATCCTGGTCTGAATCTCCGCAAGCTGCGCTCTGATCGCTTCCCGCTCCTGCTCGGCCTCTTTCAGCCGCTCATCCGTCTTGCGCTTCTCATCTGAAGCGGTCTGCCTTGCTTCCGACCTGAGCCCAATCTCCCTGCCAAGGGTATCCCTACGGCTGCTCAAATGCTTCTCATTTCCCCTGGCGGAGTTGATCTGCTCCTTCAGCACATTGATCTCGCCTTCCAGCTTTCCCCGCAGAAGGTTCGCATCCACGAGCTGCGCCCGCGCTTCCTCTATGCGCTTATCCAGTTCCTCTATCTCGCTTTGAACCTGATCGTATTCTTCCTTAATATGTTCATATTTCTCTGAAGTTTCCTGCAGCTCCCCTTCCGCAATCTCATACCTGCCGCCAACCTCCGCAAGCTGCTCTTTTAAGCGCGCATTTTCCAGAAGGAATGCATTTACGTCCAGGTTCTTCAGTTCCTCTTTTTTCTTCAGATATTCCCGCGCCTTCTCGGACTGCTTCTCCAATGGGCCGACCTGTTTCTCCAATTCCAGGAGAATGTCATTGACGCGCAGCAGGTTCTGCTTCTCATCCTCTAACTTTTTCTGCGCAGCCGCCTTGCGCCTTTTGAATTTTACGATGCCGGCAGCCTCGTCAAACAGTTCCCTGCGCTCCTCCGGTTTTCCACTCAGGATCTTATCGATCTGACCCTGGCCTATGATGGAATAGCCTTCCTTTCCGATACCCGTATCGTAGAAAAGTTCGTTCACATCCTTCAGCCTGCACGGCGTCTGGTTCAGCAGATATTCACTCTCTCCGGAACGGTAAAGCCTCCTCGCCACCGTCACCTCATCATATTCTATGGGAAGCTGATGGTCTGAATTATCCAGGGTGATCGCCACATAGGCATAACTCATTGGCTTCCGAAGCTGCGTCCCTGAGAAAATCACATCCTGCATGGATGCGCCGCGCAGCTGCTTCACCCGCTGTTCCCCCAGGACCCAGCGGACCGCATCCGCCACGTTGCTCTTTCCGCTTCCGTTGGGCCCGACAATCCCAGTAATGCCGTTGTGGAACTGGAAATTCATTTTATTTGCAAAGGATTTAAACCCGTGTATTTCTATGCTCTTTAAATACATTTGTCTTCCTCAACTCCAGGATCGCCTGATAAGCCGCCTGCTGCTCCGCCGCCTTTTTGGTCCGTCCCCGTCCTTTTCCGATCACGCGGCCGTCCATCAGGGCGTCCACCAGGAACTCTTTATCATGATCCGGTCCCTCTTCTCCGATCAGCTCATAAGAAAACTGCGCCCCGGGGATCGTCTGGATCATCTCCTGAAGGACCGTCTTGCTGTCATAGAAAAGGATCTTGTTATCCAAATCAGAGAGCACGAAACGATGTATGAAATCATGCGCGGCCGCAAATCCTCCGTCCAGATACAGAGCGCCGATCAACGCCTCCATCGCATCCGAGGTAATGGACTCCCGCTGTCTTCCTCCCGTCGCCTCTTCTCCCTTTCCAAGCAGCATATACTGCCCCAGATCCAGATCTCTTGCACAATAGGCAAGCGCCGGTTCACATACCATGGAGGAACGCAGCTTGGTCAGCTTTCCTTCCGGCATCTGCGGATTCTCATGAAACAGGAAATCGCTGGATATCAATTCCAGAACCGCATCCCCCAAAAATTCCAGCCTCTCGTAATTCTCCAGCTTGTTAATTTTCTGTTCGTTGGCAAAGGAACTGTGCGTCAGCGCCTGGCGCAGCAATTTTCTATCATGAAATTGATATCCTATCCGTCTTTCCAGTTCTTCCAGCGTATAATTCACGTTTTCTCTCCTTATCATGTAAAAAGCCCTGCGCCAAAAGGCAAAGGGCCAAACAGCCGCAGCGCCGGGTACAGGGCACAGATGCGCGTCCGATTACATATTGCGCGCAACGCTTGATTTGATCAGCGCTACCGCCTCTCCCACCGTACTGATTTTCTCCGCATCGGCCGGAGATATCTCAATGGAGAACTCTTCCTCAATTCCCATCACAATCTGAAACAGATCCAGGGAATCCGCGCACAAATCATCTACAAAAGTGGTTTCCTCCGTAATCTCCCTGGTATCCACACACAGCACTTCTGCAATGATTTTCCTCAGCTTATCAAGTTCCATATTCTTCGCCCTCTTCTCTTTGGCAATGCCGGAAGCATTCCGGGCCAAGCCTGTATTTACTCGTCCTTGCCGGAAATCGCCCTCTGGATCTTACCGTTGATATCCTGTTGTCTGAAGGTCAGACACTGTAAAATCGTGTTCTTGATCTCCACGGATTTCGAGCTGCCGTGTGTCTTAACCACCAATCCCTTCAGACCGAGCAACGGCGCTCCGCCGTACTGCTCCAGATCAAAGGCCTTCAGCGTCTCCTTCAGGGCAGGCTTCACGAGAAGCGCACCGATTTTGCTGCGCAGGCTGGTCATCATCCCTTCTTTCACCTTCTTGATCAGGGTTCCCCCCACGCCTTCATACAGCTTCAGGATCACATTTCCCACAAATGCTTCGCATACAATCACGTCTGCAGCGCCAGCCGGAATGTCCCTGGCCTCCACACTGCCGATAAAATTGATATCCTTGCAGGCCTTTAATAACGGAAAGGTCTCCTTCACCAGAGCGTTCCCCTTCTCCTCTTCCGCTCCGTTATTTACAATGCCGACTCTGGGATTCTTGATGCCCACCACATGTTCCATATAAATGGAACCCATGCGCGCGAACTGAACCAGCTGAGACGGCCTGGCATCCACGTTTGCTCCGCAGTCCACCAAAAGAGACGCTCCCTGTGCAGTCGGAATTAGAGGGGCCAGCGGCGGCCTCTCCACGCCCTTGGCACGTCCCACGATCACCTGTCCGCCAACCAGGACCGCGCCTGTGCTTCCCGCAGATACAAAGGCATCGCAGGTTCCTTCTCTTACCATATACAATCCCTTCACAATAGAAGAATCTTTCTTTCCCTTGATCGCAGCTACCGGCGGTTCCGCCATAGCAATCACTTCCGTGGCATTCACCACTTCCACCTGTTCCTGCGGATAAGTATATTTGGAAAGTTCCGCCCGGACCTGTTCCTCTTTTCCCACCAGAAAGACCTTAATCTTTCTTTCCGCCTGTACTGCCTCCACAGCGCCCTTTACGATCTCCGCCGGCGCATTGTCGCCTCCCATGGCATCCACAGCCACATTCACATACTCTGCCATTCTTTCCTCCATACCGAACGTCCTCGCCCGGCCGCTCCTCTCATCTTAGCGGCATCCGGCCGCCTTTTGTCCGTATTCAAAAAAAGCCACTCAAACCTCGCAGACAGGTTCCGCGCCTCTATCCGAATCTTGCCTTCCGGAGCGCATCTGCGGGATTTGAGCATCCTATAATACTATACTAGACCTGCGTGGAAAAATCAAGCTATCCGAAAAATTCATGCCCTCCGTATGCGAATAAGCGTGTAAGGTTTTGGTCAAACCACTGCATTTTGTCCGATGCAGCTGCTTGGCGGGCGGCGAAATACAATGCCCCCTGTGACAGATCTTCTCCGTATATTGCCCTTTCCACCGCTTTGACCGTCTCATCGCTGATCTCTACCTGACTGATTCGTCCATCCTTTACAGGAGAGAACTGATAGACGCCGAACTCCTGCTGGTATACCACTTCTTTGACCGTATCCGGAAAAAGGCCGCTCTTCACCCGGTTCAATACCACATTTGCCACTAAAAGCTTTCCATTCTCATCTTCACCCCCCGCTTCCGCCTCCACAATTCTGAGCAGGGTATCATAATCTTCTTCATTCAGCTGCCAGACCGGTTCCTTCTCCATGACAGCCATGCTGATTACGCGCTGGCTGGAAGCGATGGGCTGTGCATCCTTCCGGAAGCTTGTCTCCTGAATCTCCGTAATCTCACGCATCTGTGAAGCGCGCAGAATCTTCCTGGCTGCCGCCTGATCCAGTTCGCTCATCTGCACACAGCACCAGGCCATGGCTGTTACCATGCTGGAAAGAAGCAACAATACGCCATATTTCCTGTAATCTACTGCTGAATATTTTTTCTTTGTCCTGGTAAGCATTTTCCGCACCCTGCCTTTCTTCGCGGCAATCCATTCCAACCGCATCATTTCCATCGCTATACATTGCATATCGTAATCAATTTGTAAAACTTATTTCATACTATATTCATATTTTATACAGCGTATGCGGAAAATATATCTATTTCCGGACAAGTTTTGTTCCTTTTGGAAAAGTATGGTATAATGTCTGGCGACATTATACCGGCCCGACGGCCATTCTTCGCCTCATAAAACGGCCGGTTTATCCATAGTTTCCCATATTCAGGAGTATCAATAATGAAAGATCGCATATTTTTCCCAAATATTCTCTCTTTTGGGTTTTTCCCCCTTGTTTTGTACCTTTCCGCCTGTCTATGCGGCTGTGCTTCTACCTCAGAGCCGATACAGGAAACCGGCTTCTATTTTGATACGGTTGTATCCGTTACTGTGTATGACCAAAAGGATGTCGGTGTTTTGGAGGAGTGCATGGACCTGTGCGCCAGATATGAACAGTTCTTCAGCCCCACCCTGGAAGGCAGCGATGTTTATCGCATCAATCACAGCGGCGGCAAAGCGACGGAAGTCTCTGAAGAAACCGTCACTTTGCTGAAGGAGGCGATTTCCTACGCAGAATCGACCGATGGCCTTGTCGATCCCACCATTGCGCCCCTGACCAGATTGTGGAATTTCAGTTCCTCTTCCCTCACCCAGGAAGATGCTGATGCACAAAACAAGGTGCCTGAAGCGTCCGATATTCTTGATGCGCTTTCCCATATTGATTATAAGATGGTTCAGATAGACGGCAATACGGTCACGCTTCTGGATCCGCAGGGCCAGATCGATTTGGGATTTATTGCCAAAGGATACATCGCTGATCGTCTCAAAGAACTGCTTCTTTCCAGGGATGTGACCAGCGCCCTCATCAACCTTGGCGGCAATGTGCTCGCCGTGGGCGCCCGGCCGGACGGGACGCCATTCCAGATCGGCCTTCAGGAGCCTTTTTCTGAGCACGGCACCTCTGCCGCCGTTCTGCCTGTCACCGATTGGTCCGTGGTCTCTTCAGGCATCTATGAACGATGCTTTGAACAGGATGGCCAGCTCTATCACCATCTTCTGGATTCAAAGACCGGCTATCCCATTCATAATGGCCTGGCCAGCGTTACTATCCTCTCCTCTTCTTCCACGCAGGCGGATGCCCTCAGCACTATTTGTTTCTGTCTCGGTTTGGAAGAAGGAAAGCAGCTGGCAGAATCCCTTCCAGAGGTGGAAGCCGTTTTTCTCACGCAAGACGGCCAGCTGATCACCACAAGCGGCGTCCAGCTGGCCGATGATTAATCTTTCCTGTGTTTTCTATTCCCGGTTCAAATCGCTTTTCCTGCAAGAATTTCTTTATAATCCTTAAGATTTTTCTCCAAAAGCGCCGGCGTATCCAGGTTATAAGGGCATTTGCTCTTACACTGCCCGCAATGCAGGCATTGTTCGATGCGCATCATTTTCTGCTGCATCTCCTCCGTCAGCTGTGCGGCAGACGGCGCCCTTCTGATCAGCAGGGACATGCGGGCGCAGTTATTGATCTCAATGCCCGCGGGGCAAGGCATACAGTAGCCGCAGCCTCTGCAGAATTCTCCCTGCAGTTCTTTCCTGTCCTGATCTATGAACGCCCTTCTTTCTTCCGTAAGCGCAGGCGGATTCTCCACATAACTTAAGAATTCATCCAGCTCTTTCTCTCTCTGGACTCCCCAGATAGGAAGCACATGCGGAAACTGCGCGAGGAACGCGTATGCGGCAGCTGAATCCGTAATCAGCCCTCCGGACAGCGCCTTCATCGCGATAAAGCCCATTCCCGCCTGTCCGCACTTTTCCACAAGTTCCAGATCCTTATCCGAGGAAAGATAGCTTAAAGGGAACTGAAGCGTCTCATACAGGCCGCTGTCGATCGCCTCATGCGCCACGGCGAGCCGGTGGTTCGTGATCCCGATATGTCTGATCTTTCCCTGCTGCCTGGCTTCAAGCATACATTCATACATCCCGCTTCCGTCTCCCGGCTTGGGGCAGACCGCCGGATTATGGAACTGGTAGATATCCAGATGATCCGTCTTCAGGTTGGAAAGACTCGTCTCCAGGTCCCTCCAGACCCCTTCCGGCGTCATGGAAGCCGTTTTGGAAGACACATAAATGCCGTCCCAAGTTCCCCCAAACGCCTCTCCCAGCTTTTCTTCGCTGTCCGTATATGCTCTGGCCGTATCAAAAAAGGTAATGCCGCCCGCACGCGCCTTACGCAGCAGATCAACCGCTTCCCCTTTGCTGATCCTTTGGATCGGCAGCGCGCCAAAGCCATTTTTATTCACTGTAATTCCCGTTTTCCCAAGCGTTACCATCTCCATGCCTACCTCTCCTTCCAATATTTTCATACATTTTCACTCGTCTCACCAGCCAGGCGCACGATCACATTCTTCGGGCACTTTTCAGCACAGATGCCGCAGCCAGTACATTTACTCTGATCAATGACCGCATTGTAATTTTCCACATGGATCGCCCCGGCGGGACAGTTCTTCTCGCAGATGCCGCAGCCAATACAGCCGGCCCTGCAGTCCTTCATTGTGATAGGCCCTTTGTCCCCGGAACTGCAGGCCGCCGCAAATTTCGCCGAGTAGGGAACCAGGCTGATCAGATTTTTGGGGCAGACCGAGATGCATTTTCCGCAGGCCTTACAGGCTTCCCGGTCCACCTGCGCCACACCATTCAGAACATGAATGGCATCAAAGGGACAGACCTGTTCACAGCTCCCATATCCAAGGCAGCCAAACGTGCAGGACTTCGCGCCTCCGTTCGGCACAAAGGAAAGCATCCTGCAGTCATGCAGCCCTTCATATTCATATTCCAGCTTCACCTTATCGCGCGTGCCCCTACAGGCCACAAAAGCCACCATGCGCTCCTGCGGCTGGGCTTCCACGCCCATAATGGCGGCGATCTTCTGGCCCACTGCCTCTCCTCCCACAGGGCAGGCGTTCACCTTCGCCTCCTTCGCTGCAATGGCCGCTGCCAGCCCGGCGCAGCCCGGATATCCGCAGCCTCCGCAGTTATTGCCCGGAAGTTCCGCCAGGATCGCTTCCACTTTCTCATCCGCCTTTACCTGAAACAGGATCGAAGCCCCGCCCAGAAACAAACCGATAAAAAGTCCAACCCCTCCGACAATTGCCGTCGCAATCAGAATTCCCGAAACGCTCATTGTGCCACCTCCTATAAAAGACCTGCGAACCCGCAGAAGGCAATGGCCATCAGCCCTGCAGTAATCAGGACAATCGGCATTCCTCTGAAGGATTCCGGCACATCATTGTATTCCATTTTCTCCCGTATCCCGGCCAGGATAATGATGGATATGGTAAATCCCAGAGCCGTCGCAAAACCGTTGACCGTACCCGTCAGGATTCCATATTCCTTCTGCACATTGGTGAGCGCCACCCCCAGCACCGCACAGTTGGTGGTGATCAGGGGCAGATACACGCCCAGCGCTTCATAGAGGGAGACCATATATTTCTTCAGGATCATTTCCACGAACTGAACCAGCGCGGCGATCACCAGAATGAACACGATCGTCTGCAGGTAGGTGATATTGAGCGGTATCAGCACATAGCGGTAGATCACCCCGGCCACCAAGCTCGAAAGTGTGATAACAAAGATCACCGCAGTCCCCATCCCTGCCGCAGTCTTGACCTTCTTGGACACACCAAGAAAAGGACATAAGCCAAGGAACTGGCTAAGCACCACATTGCTCACCAGCGCCGAACTGATCAGCAGCAGCAGCAAATCTCTTATCTGTTCCGCCATCTATCTTCTCCCCCTTCCTGATTCTCCTGCAATTTGGGATTTTTTGCGCCCTCTTTTTCCGACGCTTTCGCGCGCGAGGGACAATTTTCCTGGCAGGAGCCGCAGTCCATGCCGCAGCCGGAGCCAAACCTGGACATATCCTTTCCCTTTTCCTCCCCTTTGCGTTTAATCCGATTCTGCAGGGCAGTCAGGGCAGCCAGCACGAAAAACGCGCCGGGAGCCATCACGAATATGGTAGCAGGCACATAAGCATCCGGCATCACATGTATGCCGAATACCGCTCCGCTTCCCAGCAGTTCCCTCACCGCACCAATACAGGTCAGCGCCAGGGAAAAGCCGAGTCCCATCCCAATCCCGTCGAACAGGGACGGCAGGGGCGGATTCTTGGAAGCATAGCTTTCCGCCCGTCCGAGGATGATACAGTTTACCACGATCAGGGGAATATAAATTCCCAGGGAATCATTCAGCATAGGAACATATGCCTTCAGAAGCAGTTCCACCACCGTAACGAAACTGGCCACCACCACGATATAAGCCGGAATCCGTACCCGGTCTGGAATGATCTTCCGAAGCGCCGATATCATCAGATTGGAAAGCGCCAGCACTGCAGTGGTGGACAATCCCATGCCCAAACCGTTCAGCGCGCTGGTAGTTACCGCCAGAGTAGGACACATTCCCAATGTCAGCACAAACGTCGGATTTTCTTTTATAATTCCATTATAAAGCCGTTCTGTCGCTCTATTCATTGCCGCTTCCCCCCTTCAGCGCGGTTCTGAAATAATACAGCCCCGCGTTCACTCCATCCGTCACAGCGCTGGTAGTCACTGTCGCGCTGCTGATGGCATCGATCTCATTTTCTGCGGAAGCGCCGCTTTTCGTATATGTAAAGTTCTCCGCCTTCTTACCGGCAAACTGCGGCACAAGCACCTCTTCCGCCCTCATGCCGAGACCTGCCGTTTCCGAAATCGACAGGATGGAAATGCCATTCAGTGTCCCGTCATTGCGGATCCCTAAGGTAAACTGAATATCACCGCTATATCCTTCATGCGTCGTAACTGTAATAACATAGCCCAGTGCCTGCCCATCCTCTGCCACGGCCGAGGATACGGAATTGATGCTGCAGCTGTCATATCCGCCCGCAGTCAGGACTTCCTGAACAGCCTCTTCCGCAAAGCCTTCCTGCTCCTCAAACTGCGCGGCATCCGGGAACACCTCCTGCATGGCCTGCACCCGTTCCTTCTCCTCCTGTCTGGCGATCGGTTCCTTGGTCAACTCATACACAAGTCCCAGAATCAGTCCGGAAATCAGCGTAATCAGGAAAAGAACAAGCGCATCCTTCAGCATGCTCTTCATACGCGCTCCCCTCCTTTCCCAAAAGCCTTCGGAAGCGTAACCTTCTCAATCAGCGGTACCAGAAGGTTGCCAAGAAGGATCGCATAGGAAACCCCTTCTGCGCTGGCTCCGAAAACCCGAAAAATCCCCGTCATAATTCCCAGAAAAATTCCATATACATACTGGCCCCGTTTCGTAACCGGTCTGGTCACATAATCCGTCGCCATAAAAAACGCTCCGAGCATCAGACCGCCACCTGCCAGCTGGGCCGACAGATACACCCGATCCAGCCCATGTCCGCCGAACAATGCCATAAAAATCACGAAGGACACCAGATAGCTTCCCGGAATTCTCAGATCGATGACTTCCAGCCAGATCAGGATGCAGGCCCCGAGGATAATGCAAAGCACGGAAGTCTCGCCGATCGTGCCTCCGGTCCGTCCGATCACCATATCCAGGACATTTACGCCCTCCCCATTCCGCATTGCCGCCAGGGGTGTTGCTCCCGTATAGGCATCACAGGTAAAGTCCGTCATGAGTGAGGTAAAGGACACCAGCAGAAAACATCTCGCTCCAAGAGCGGGATTCATAAAGTTCTGGCCCAATCCCCCGAAAAGCATTTTCACCACAAGAATCGCAAAGATTCCGCCGACGATTCCCAGCCACCAGGGCGCAGTCGGCGGCAGGTTCAGGGCGAGCAAAAGCCCCGTCACCACAGCCGATAAGTCAGAAATTGTGACTTTTTTATGCATCAGCTTTTCATAGATAAGTTCTGTCAGAACCGTAGAAGCTACGGTCAGCGCGATAATAAGGGCCGCGTTCAGGCCAAAATTCCAGATGCCGAATATGGTTGTGGGCATCAGAGCTATAATCACCGAACCCATGATCCGGCTGGTATTGTCCTTAGCCCGTATATGCGGGTTGGACGAAACTTTCATCAGATCGCTCACGTTCTTGTCCCCCTATTTCTTCTTTTTGCGGTCCGCCAGAATCGACCGCCGCATGGATTTGATCGCCTGCGTCAGCTGGCGCTTGGCCGGACATATGTAGCTGCAGCAGCCGCATTCGCAGCATTCCATGCCGTCCCTTTTCAGAAACGCCTCTGAATCATAATGTTCCGCATAGGTGGCCAACAGGGTCGGCACCAGCCTGGACGGACAGGCTTCCACGCAGCGTCCGCAGTTAATACAGGCGGTGGGCTCTTCCACTTCGTCCTTTGTCAGGCACACAAGGGCGGACGCCGTCTTGGTAGTGGGCACATCCAGATCAAAGATCCCGAATCCCATCATAGGGCCTCCTGAAATCATCCGGGCCGGTTCCTGGATAAATCCGCCTGCTTCATCAATCAGCTCATGATAATTGGTTCCGATGCGAACGATAAAATTCTGCGGTTCCGCCACAGCGTCCCCCGTCACCGTAATGATTCGGTGCATCAGCGGCTTCCCCTCCAGGACAGCCCGCCCCACCGCCACAACGGTGTCCACGTTATCGACGATGCACCCCGCGTCCGCCGGCAGCATGGAAGAATTGATCGCCCTTCCCGTTACCGCATAGATCAGCTGGCGCTCCGCTCCCTGTGGATACTTCGTATGAAGCTTTTTCACGCAGATGCGCTCTTCTCCCCGGGATTTCTCCTCAAGCAGGCGGATACAGTCCGGCTTATTATCTTCCACCGCCAGGATACCCTGTGCGTTCGGAAACAGGGTCAGGATCACCTTCAGGCCATCTATCAGCTTTTCCGGTTCTTCCAGCATCCTTCTGTAATCTGAAGTGAGATAAGGCTCGCACTCCGCACAGTTGGCGATAATATATTCGATTTTCTCCGGCTCCTTCGGCGCCAGCTTAACATGCGTGGGAAATCCGGCACCCCCCATGCCCACAACCCCTGCCTCTTTGATCCGTTCCAGGATTTCCTTCCGGCTAAGTTCCGCAAGCGGCTTCACCTTCGGATATTCCACTTCTTCGTACAGGCCGTCATTTTCTACCACAATGCTCATCACATTGTCCCCTGTGACCACCCTGCGCGGTTCAATCGCCTTTACCGTTCCGGAAACGGTGCAGAATACAGATGCGGACACCGCTCCCACGGCTTCTGCCAGTTTCTGTCCCGCCAGAACCCGGTCTCCCTTTGACACGATGGGCTTTGCCAACGCCCCAATATGCTGTGACAGGGGATATACCAGATCTCCCTTCGGCAAAACCGCTTTTAGAGGCTTGTCCTTGGAGAGTTCCTTTCCATCATAGGGATGGACACCCCCCATAAAGGTTAACTTCGCTCTTGCCATAATATTCCCTCCCAGGCTAAATCCCAAACGGCATCCGCAGTTCTCCGTTTGGCTTCTGACATTTATTATCAATATAATACATGAATTTTTATAAAATTACTACAGAAAAATCAAAATATGTGGTATATTGTTTGTATGAAAACACAAAAAGAATCTATCTCATTACAACTTCAGGAAATCATTCATACCTATCTGGGAAGCGCGGAAGATGTCCTTTTTTTTGATATCGAATCTACCGGCCTTTCCCCGAAAAATGCCTCCGTCTACCTCATCGGCGCGGCCTGCCATA